>JBJMNA010000149.1:0-13529 GCA_045804485.1 Chloroflexota bacterium | reverse complement strand
CTCGTCGATGGCGCCGTCCAGCCCCGGGGGACGCCCGATCGGCGGCTGACGCTGGCCGAGATCGGGAAACGGCACGACGGGTTCACCGGCGAGTTCGAGCCGCTCGAGGGTCCCGCAGGGTACGTCCCGCCCGACCTTGCCCCGTTGACGTCCGCGCATCTTGTCCACGTCCGGGTCGATCCCGAGACCGGCGAGGTCACGATCCTCGGCTACGTCATCGCGCAGGATGTGGGCCGCGCGATCAACCCCGCGATGATCGAGGACCAGCTGCACGGCGGCGCCACGCAGGGACTCGGCTGGGCACTGCACGAAGCGATGCTCTTCGATGAGAACGGCCAGCTGCTGACGGGGACCTTCCTCGACTACGCGCTGCCGCAGGCACCCGACGTCCCCGACTTCGAGACGATCATCGTGGAGGTCCCGTCAGCGGACGGGCCGTACGGTGCGCGGGGGATCGGCGAGGGTCCGGTCTGTGGCGCGGCGGCCGCCGTCGCGAATGCGATCGCCGCGGCGACCGGCGTCAGGTTCCGGAGCCTGCCGATGACCGCGCCGATGATCTGGCGCGGGATCCAGGGCGCGGGCGCAGGCGAGGCGCCCTGACGCTGGTCGGCCGTCGCGCCGACGAGGCGGGTCTGACGAGGGATCAGCCCTGGCTGCGCGGGACGAGAACGACCCGGCGGTTCGGCTCCTCGCCGATCGACTGGGTCGCGACCCCGGGATTGTCGCGCAGCGACAGGTGGATCCAGCGCCGCTCGAGGGCCGACATCGGCTCGAGCTGGAGCATCTTGCCGGTCTCGACGACCCGCGCAGCCGCCCGGTCGGCGAGCTCGCGGAGCTGGCGTTCGCGCCGGCCACGGTAGTCCTCGACGTCGACGAGGACGCGGGTCCACGTGCCCATCTCCTTCGAGAGCATCAGGTTCACGAGATGCTGCAGCGCGGAGAGCCGCTCGCCCTTCCGTCCGATGAGGGCGCCGAGCGCCTCCTTCTCGTCGCCATCGGCGACGACGTTGAGCCGGCTCGTCTCGCCGGTCTCGACCTCGACGCGGACGTCGAACCCAAGATGACCCATGAGGCGTTCGAGGATCGCCTGTCCGGCGGCGAGAGCCTCCGGCGATGCCTCGGCGGCCTCGAGGTCGGCGCGCTCGGCGGCGAGTGACCCGCGCGCCGCGTTCACCTCGGCGGCCTCGGATGCGGACAAGTCCGCGGATCCACTGCGGCTCGGGGCGCGCTCGCGGTCATCACGTCGGGGCGGGCGCTCGTCGCGGCGTGGACCGCGGTCATCACGGCGCGGAGCTCGGTCCTCGCGCGGCCGATCGTCGCGCGGTCGGTCGTCCCGGGGCCGGTCACCGCGCGGGCGATCGTCACGTCGCGGGCCGCGGTCCTCGCGGGGACGGTCGTCCCGCGGCCGGTCTTCACGCGGTCCGTCATCGCGGGGCCGCGGCGGTGCTGCGGGGAGCGGCTGGGCAGCCGCGGCCTCGCGCTTCGGTGCAGCGCCACCGAGCGCAGCGCGCGGCGCGGCGACGATCCTGGCCGGCTCGGCGCCCATCCCGAGGACCCCGCGGCTGCCGGGGGTCAGGATCTCGAAGTCGAGGTCGTTGAGCTCCGCTCCGAACGCCTCGCGGGCGAGCTTGAGCGCCTCCTCGACGGACTTGCCGGTGAACTCCTGGTATTCGCTCATGTCAGCGTCGTCTCCCTCGTCGGCCCTGACGGCCCCGCTCGCGGGGGCGGATCGTCTTGTCGGCCGTGGTCTTCTTGTCGGCGTCCGTCAGGATCGCCGCGCGTTTGCCTGGGTCGGGCGGTGGGGGCATCGACACGGGGAACCGCGGCGTGTGGTCGACCGCGAACCGCGGCGTCCACCCGAACAGCGGGAACATCCCGCCCCAACCGACGATGAGGTACTGCTGGGCGATCGAGAAGATCGTCGCCGTGATCCAGTAGATGAACAGGCCTGCCGGCAGGAAACCGCCGTAGACGATCGAGATGAGCGGCAGGAACAGCATCGTCTGGCGCTGGATCTTGGTGTTCGGATCGTCGTCCTCGGGCTTCGACCGCGGCAGCATCATCCGCGACTGGACGAGCTGCAGGCCGGCCGAGAAGATCGCCAGGATGCTGATGCCAAGGACGAAGCCGCCGACCGCGACCGAGAAGATCGTCGATGGCTGCCCGACATTGATCGACGTGTTCAGGAACGGGATGATCGTGTTGATGCATGGCCCAAGGGCGGCATCGGGCTGACCCGTCGCAGGGTTGATGTTGTTGCAGGTCAGCGGGACGACCTGGTGGCCGAAGACCTCGAGCATGGCCGACGGGTTGACGTTCGTGAGCCCGTCCCGGATGACCTGGTACATCATGAACAGGAGGGGCATCTGGAGAAGCAGCGGCAGGCAACCGGCGAGGGGACTCACGCCGCGTTCCTTCATCAGCTCCTGCTGCGCCGTCCGCGACTTCACGGAATCGCCCTTGTAGCGGCGGTTGATCTCCTTGATCTCCGGCTGGAGCATCTGCATCCGGCGCTGTGAGACGAGCTGCCGCCGGTAGAGCGGGATGACGACGATCCGGACGACCAGGGTCAGCGCGACGATCGCCCATCCGATCGCGGCGGGTGCACCGATCGCCGTCAGCACGTCGTAGACCGCGACCAGGATGATGAACATCGCCTTGAACAGCGGCGTGAACAGCCAGGCGAGCAGGCTGATCGGGTCCGCGCCGGGACTGGCCGGGACGAGAGGAGGTGCGGGTGTCGGCGTCGGGTGAGGAGATCCCGAGGCGCCCGGCTGGACAGTGCTCGGTGCAGCGCAGGCCGCCACGACGAGGACGACGAGGACGATCAGCGCGACGAACGCGATCCTGCCCCACGGGAGGCGACGGAGGGTCACGGGCGTGGAGCCTCGCTAGCGAACGGGGTCATAGCCGCTCCCGCCCCACGGATGACATCGCGCGATCCGGCGTGCACCCATCCAGCCGCCCTTCAGCAGTCCGTACCTGTCGATCGCCTGCTCCGTGTAGCGCGAGCAGGTCGGCTCATAGCGGCAGCTCGACGGCATCCACGCGAACACGATCCGGTAGAGCCTGATGAACCCGATCCCGATCCGCTTCACCGCGTGGAACCTCCGAGTGCGCCGCCTTTGACGAGAGTCCGGCGCAAAGCCCCGACCAGCGAGTCCTGGTCGGCCTCGACGATCGCTGGCCGAGCGATGATGAGAACGTCCCAGCCGGGCTGGAACGAGGGCGCCATCGCCCTGAGCGCCTCGCGGAGCCGGCGACGGACTCGATTGCGGACCACCGCCCCGCCGAGCGCTCGGCCGGTCGACAGCCCGAAGCGGGTCGTCTCGAGATCGGTCCGCCGAAACCGGGCGGTCAACAGCGGGTGGGACCGTGTGGTCCCGTCCGAACCGAACGCCGCGAAGTCCTGCGGTCGGGTGAGCATCACGAGCCGCGGCATGTTCGAGCCGCGCCCGACGGTCAGGCTGTCAGCCGCTTTCGGCCACGAGCGCGGCGAGCGGCCAGGATGCGCCGGCCGCCGGCCGACCTCATCCGGGCACGGAAACCATGCTCCTTGGCGCGGTGGCGCTTCTTCGGCTGATAGGTCTGCTTGGTCATCGGGACTGTCCGGGATCCTCTCCATCCGGCCTCGGGGACGGTCTGTCACTACCCCCTGAAGGCACGCAAACGCGCCTGGCGCCCGAAAGCGCACGGCGCGTCGTCGTCCGGCGGATGATAGGCCGGGCCCGAGAGGAGTGTCAAACAGGTCGCGCGCGAGACAGCCGGCGTCGTCCGTGGCCCCGACCGCGATCGCCAGCCGGGGGAACGTCGATACTCCCGGGGGGTATGACAGAATCGCCTTGCGAGCCCCGTCCGGCCGGTGGTATCTTCTCCGGGCCCTCGGCGCCGGAGACGTACGCGGGACCCCCCGAAGCCTGAAACGGATCCTCGGGAACATCGTCCAGCCCGGTGCCCCGACGGCACCCTCCGAGCACTCGCGACAGAGCGCAGTCGTTTGTTCCCTGGCCGACGCTACCCATCATCGAGCCCCCGTCACGACAGGATCCCATCGACGAATGGACGCAAAGCAAGTCTGGCGCGCCGCCCTGGGCGAGCTCCAGGTCTCCCTCTCGCCTGCCAATTTCGAGACGTGGCTGCGCGACACGCAACTGGTCGACGTCGATGAGCAGCGCTTCCGGATCGCGGTCCCGAATGGCTTCGCGAAGGATTGGCTCGAGTCTCGCTATCGCTCGCTGATCAGCCAGACCCTCGCCCGGATCGTCGGTTACAGCGTCCAGGTGGAGTTCGTGATCGCGTCCGCCGGCGCCGTCCCGACAGACGGCGACGGCACGGCCGCCGCGGCAGGCCCTGTGCCCCTCCCGACCAAGGGCTCGACCGCCGTCGGCGCGGAGCGCCAGCAGATCCGGGTCGAGCCGACCCGCGTCGGCGGCGAAGGCGGGACGACCTTCATCAACCCGCGCTACACCTTCTCGAACTTCATCGTGGGGTCGGCGAACCGTCTTGCCCACGCGGCTAGCCTGTCGGTCGCCGAGCGACCGGGCCACGCGTACAACCCGCTCTTCCTGTACGGCGGCGTGGGTCTCGGCAAGACGCACCTGATGCACGCCATCGGCAACCAGGTCATCGCGAAGTTCCCGCGCAAGCGCGTGGTCTACGCGACGAGCGAAAAGTTCACGAATGAGTTCATCGCCTCGATCCAGCAGGGCAAGATCGACGAGTTCCGGGCCCGCTACCGGCGGATCGATCTGCTGCTCATCGACGACATCCAGTTCATCGCCGACAAGGAGCGGACCCAGGAGGAGTTCTTCCACACGTTCAATGCCATCCACGAGGACGGCAAGCAGATCGTGCTGAGCTCCGACCGACCACCGAAGGCGATCCTGACGCTCGAGGAACGGCTGCGCAGCCGATTCGAGTGGGGCCTGATCGCCGACCTGACGGCGCCGGACCTCGAGACGCGCATCGCGATCCTGCGGGCGAAGGCCGAGGAAGGCGCGGTCCCGGTGACGTCGGATGTCATCGAGTTCATCGCGCGCAAGGTCGTCAGCAACATCCGCGAGCTCGAAGGCGCACTCAATCGGATCGTCGCCTACGCGAGCATGGGCGCCATGCCGATCGGCATCGAGCTCGCCCAGGCCGTGCTGTCGAACGTCCTCTACAACCCGAAGAAGCGCCAGGTCACCCCCGAGCGGATCGCCAAAGTCGTCTCCGAGTACTACAGCGTCCCGATGGATGCGCTCCAGGGCCAGAAGCGCGACAAGGCCATCGTCGTGCCTCGGCAGATCGCGATGTTCCTGATGCGCGAGGAGACCGACGTGTCGCTCCTCCGGATCGGCGCCGAGCTCGGTGGACGAGACCACTCGACCGTGCTCCATGCGTGCGACAAGATCAATCGCGAGGTCGCCGTGAACGACGAGCTCCGACGCGAGATCGCCGCCGTCCGTGAGCTGATCTACGCCGACTGAGGCGCGACCCGCTCGTCCACGAAGTGTTGCTGTGGATAAGCGCCCAGAATCGGTGGAAAACGTCCCGCCACTGTGGACATCGACGTCGTGGCGCGCGGACATCGGGCCGAGTGGCGTGGACGGTCTCCCGGTCCGGGGGCGAGCGCCGGGACATCCGACACGAGTCCTCCACCGGACGTCCGCCGTCTCGAACCGAGCGGGCGGAGCGCCGTCCACCGGGTCACATCGCTCGTCCACCGACGATCCGTGCGCGCCAGAGCGTGGCGGTCCACCGTCTCCACAGCATGACTACGGTGATGACGGGGTGAGATGATAGAGAGAAGATACCCACTGCCGATCGGGACGCCGGCCCAGGAGACAACGAACGGCGCCCTCGGTGGACCCCGGACCGGCACCGTTCAGCCCGCCCATCCGCCGCTGCCGGTCGCCAAGTCGTGAGCAACGTGGAGTGAACCCGACGTGAAACTCTCGGTCATGCAGGAGAACCTCGCGCGCGGCCTGTCCGTCGTGAGTCGTGCCGTCTCCAACCGGAGCACGCTGCCGGTCCTCGCGAACGTCCTGCTCAAGACGGAGGACGCCGGCCTCAAGCTCACGGCCACGAACCTCGAGATCGGCATCACCTACTGGGTCCCGGGCAAGATCGAGACCGACGGCGCGACCACCGTCCCGGCCAAGCTCCTGACCGACCTCGTGAATTCGCTTCCGGCGGGGGAGCGCGTCGACCTGGCCCTGCTCCCCGGTGACGTGCTCCACCTCCGGAGCGGACGGTTCGAGACGCACATCAAGGGCATCGACGCCGACGAGTTCCCGGCGATCGGCGCGGCCGGCGAGCGCCCGACGACGCGGATCGCCCAGAACGTCCTGCGTCGCGCTCTGGCCGAGACGGCGTTCGCGGCTGCAAGCGACGAGGCGCGGCCGATCCTGACGGGCGTCCTGGCCCGCTTCGAGGGCGACCAACTGACGCTCGCCGCGGCGGACAACTACCGCATCGCGGTCAAGACCATCCCGATCCTCGACGCCGTGCCTGAGACGTCCGTCGTCGTGCCGGCTCGCGCGCTCAACGAGCTCGCGCGGATCCTCGCCGACGTTGACGACCCGGTCGAGGTCGTGCTCGCCGGCGGCCGGAACCAGATCCTGTTCCACCTCGACGGCATCGATCTCGTCAGCCGGCTGATCGACGGCCAGTTCCCGAACTACCAGCAGGTCGTGCCGACCGCTCACACGACGCGCGCCGTGCTCGACCGCGAAGAGCTGCTCCGTGCCGTCCGGCCGGCCGCACTCATCGCGCACGAGTCGGCCAACATCGTGAAGCTCGCGGTCAGCGCCGATGGCGAACCGGGTATCACCGTCAGCGCGAACGCCGAGGTCGGCGACCATGTCGGCCAGGTCGAGGCGGGGGTCGAGGGCGACGGCACGACGATCGCCTTCAACGCCCGGTACCTCGCGGATGTCCTGACCAACGTCACGGCCGACCAGTTCGCGCTCGAGCTCAACGGACCGCTCTCACCCGGCGTCTTCAAGCCGGTCGGCGACGACCACTACATCCACGTGGTCATGCCCGTCCGCACGACGTCGTAGACCGAGACCAGAGAGGCCGGCCGGGCGCGACCCGACCGCACGACCCTGCTCGAGACGATCCGACTCCTCGACCTCCGGGGCTACGCGACGCTCGACGCCGCATTCGGCCCCGGCCCACACATCGTGTTCGGCCCGAACGCGGCCGGGAAGACGAGCCTTCTCGAGGCGATGGTCCTGCTTGCCTGGGGTCGGTCGCACCGGACGAGCACCGACGGGGAGCTGATCCGGTGGGGGACGGATCTCGCCCGGGTCGAGGGCATCGTCGGCTCTGACGCCATCGAGGTGGCCATCGTGCGGTCGGGCGCGGCTGGCGCCGCCGGTCGGAAGCGGATCCGGGTCAACGGGCTCGGGCGCCGAGCGGCGGGGCTGGCGGGCATCCTGCGCGTGGTCGTCTTCGCGCCCGAGGAGATGCTACTCATCGCCGGCTCGCCGTCGCTCCGCCGGGCGACGCTCGACCAGCTCGCCGTCACGGGGTCACCGGCCTACGCCGACGCGCTCACGACGTACGGGCGGACGCTCCAGCAGCGCAACAGCCTGCTTCGGGCGATCCGCGAGGAAGGTGCGTCACGCGATGAGCTGCGGTTCTGGGACGGGTCGTTCCTCGATGCCGGAGGCGCGATCGTCGAGGAACGCCGGCGACTGCTGGCGACGCTGGCCGAACCCCTCGCGGCGGCGCACGCCGAGATCGCGCCGGACGAGGCGGCGGTCGAGCGGCTGACCCTGCGCTACGCGACGAATGCGCCGGCACTCCCCGGGGAGCCGGCACGGGACGCACTGGCCCGGCGGCTGGCTGAGACCGCCGACAAGGAGGTCTGGAACGGGTCCACGCTCGTGGGGCCGCACCGCGACGACCTCGTCTTCGAGCTCGGCGGGCGCGACCTTGCCACGTTCGCGTCGCGTGGCCAGCAGCGGACGGCGATCCTGGCCCTCAAGCTCGCGGAACTCGATCACGTGAGCGCGATCGACGGTCGTCCGCCGCTCCTGCTCCTCGACGACGTCTTCTCGGAGCTCGACCCGGACCGCCGGTCGCACCTCGTCCGGCGGATCGCCGCCCTGCCGCAGGCGTTCGTGACGACGACGACGCTGGACGACCTCGATCCCGAGCTCCGCGCGATCGCGACGGCGTGGGAGGTTCGCGCGGACGGTGGTGGCGCGCACCTCGTGCCGAGTGCGACCGGGGCACTCCCGTGACCGCTCGCCGGCGTCCGATGGTGCGGTTGGGCGACCTGATCCCCGACGCCGCTCGGGCGCTGGGCCTCGAGGACGAACTCCGGCTGTCGCGCGCGATCGCCACCTTCGAGGCCATCGTGGCTGAACGCGTGCCAGCCGCGGCGGGCTCTTGCCGGGTGATCCGCCTCGAGGGCTTTGCGCTGGACGTCGAGGCCGACGCGCCGATCGTGGCGCAGGAGCTGCGGCTGCGTGGTCCCGAGCTCATGGCCGCGTTCGCGGCGGCTCCTGGCGGTGTCGGCGCGACCGACCTGCGCGTCCACGTCCGGCGAGGGGGTCCGCGGGTATAATCCGGCAGACCTGCCAGCCACCTCCCGAGGCGAGCGGCCGCGATCGAACCCCGGACACGGGGAACGGTCCGGACCCCGACCTCGTCCGTCAGCCCCGGCGGCACCCTGCGATCACGGGGGTCCGCCAGATCACGAGAGGCCCGGATGGCCGTACGACTGCACATGAAGCTCGGCGTGGTCGCCGAACACGATCGGCTCGCCGACTCGCCGGACACGCTCATCGTCGTGGAGCCCAGCGTCGGGTCCGTGGCGCGATCGAAGGGCCAGCTCTATCTCCTGGTCACGTCGCGGATCTCGTCGCGACACGCGCTCGAAGCGACCCGGCTCGCGGCCGAGACGATCCGGAACGAGTACTACTACGACGAGTCCGCGGGCATCCGCGTCTGCCTCCAGAAGGCGATCGCGACTGCCAACAAGCGGTTGGCGCACCAGGCCGATCGGCTGGGCCTCAAGACCGCCGACGGGAACGGGCCGATCGGCGTCGGGGTCGCCGTCGTCCGCGGCAGCGAGATGTATGTCGCGACGGTCGGCCCCGCCGAGGCCTACCTGATCCGTCAGGCACGGCTGTCCACGCTGCCAGACCCGTACCGAGCGCGCGGGCTGCCGTCGGGTGCGCTCGAGCCGGACGTCTGGCGCGGCGAGATCTCGGTCGGTGATTCGCTCGTGCTCGTCTCGCCCAACGTCATCGGCAAGCTCGGCACCGAAGGGCTGAAGGACGCGATGCTCACGCTCCATCCGCAGTCGGCGATGGAGCATCTCCACCAGGAGTTCGTGGCGGCCGACGGGTCGGGGAGTGACGGCGCGATCGCGTTCGAGGCGACCGAGGTGTCGTCCACGAGCCGAGCACGGACGCTCGTGCCGGTCCGTCCCGCGGAGCCGCTCGCGGGAGCGCCCGACCGCTCGCCTATCCCGCTCGCGGACAACGTCCAGGCCGCCGGCGTCGCGGTGACGGCCGCGGCTGGAACGGCTCGCGTCGCCGCGGGTGGCGCCTTCGAGCGGCTCGTGTTCCGGATCCAGGACGTGATGCCGCGGCGAAAGCCCGCCTACCGCCGCGTCACCCCGCTCGCGTCACGTCGCGAGACGCAGCGCCGAGCGGCCCTGGCCATCCTGACCCTCGTCATCGTGGTGGGTGGCCTCGGGCTTGCCGTCTACGCCTTCGGCGGCAGCACGCCCCAGCAGGCGATCAGCTCGGTCAACACCGGCCAGAAGGCGCTCGATAAGGCCAAGGCGGACCTCGCCAAGGTCACAGGCTCCGGCATCGACCTCGTGGCCGACGACCCGGACCAGGCGCTCGACCTGCTCACGGACGCCCACGAGCAGCTCACTGCGGCCCAGGCGGCCAAGGTCAGCGCGTCTGTCGTCGCGCCACTCATGGCCCAGACCGTCGCCGGCCTCGACCGGCTGTACGGCGTCGTGCCGGTCGCGAGCACGGAGCTCTATCACTTCAAGCCGGCGGACGGCGGCGCTCCGACCGACCTGACCCAGATGGTTCGCGGACCGGACGGCGTCCCATATGTCATCGACCGTTCCACGAAGAGCGTCTACCGGATCGACACGAAGACCGGCGCGGCGACGCTCGTCGTGAAGAACGGGACGAAGAACAAGAGCGGCACGGTCGCGAACCCGCGGTACCTCGCCGTCGGCGGCGAGGACCTCCTGATCCTGGACGCGAAGAACATCCTGTGGCGCTGGCGACCGGCGGACGAAAAGGGAAAGGGGACGTTGACCAAGGTCATCCTCGAGGGGTCCGCATCCCTCGGCGACGATGTCCTGGGCATCAACACGTTCCTGCGACCCGGGACGCGCGGCCTCTACAACCTGTACATCGTCGACCCGTCCGAGCAGCAGATCCGGGCCTATCCGCCTGCCGCCGACGGGACTGGCTTCCCGGCGAAGGCGATGCCGTGGCTCACGACGGCCCGCGACGTGTCGCACATCAGCTCGACTTTCGTCGATGGTGACATCTTCGTCGCGGACGGCGGCCAGCTGCTCCGGTTCGTCGGCGGCAAGGCAGAGGGCTGGGATCCGAAGGAGCCGAAGGACACGTCGCTCCGACCCGCTCCGGTCTTCTCACTCCTCGCCTCGGGGACGGCTCGACGGGAAGGCGAGATCTACGGCTTCGACAAGCCGAACGGCCGGGTCATCGCGTTCTCGAAGGTGGACGGCTCGTTCAAGGGCCAGTACCGGCTCGCGGGCGGCAAGACCGACTGGACCGACCTCAGGGCGATGTACGTCGTGGCGGCGGCGGGTGGCCAGCCGCCGACGCTCGTCTGGATGGACCGCGATGGGGTCAACCAGGCGCTCCTCGTCCCCGTGGCCGACGGTGGTCCGGGCGCGAGTCCGGGCTCGTCTGCAGGCCCGGGCCAGTCATCCGATCCGTCCAAGGCGACTGCGACACCGAAGAAGTCCTGACCGGCCGACCGCATGATCCCCCTGCGGGATGCGAACCCGACGCGGCAGACGCCGTTCGTCACGCTGTCGCTGATCGTCGCCTGTTTCGTCGTCTTCGCCTGGGAGCTCGGCCTGCTCGCGAGCGGCGGCGAGACCGCGATCGAGGACTTCATCGGCCATTGGGGCGTCGTTCCGGCCGCTCTGACGGCTGCATGGAGCAACGGTGACTACCTGTCGCAGCCGACGGCGACGCTCATCACCAGCCAGTTCCTCCATGGCGGCTGGTTCCACCTGCTCGGCAACATGCTCTACCTGTGGATCTTCGGGAACAACGTCGAGGACCGCTTCGGACGGGCTGGCTTCCTCGCGTTCTACCTGTTCGGCGGCGCGCTCGCCGGACTGACCCAGGTCGCGATCGACCCGACGTCGACGGTCCCGACCATCGGCGCGTCCGGCGCCATCGCCGCGACGCTCGGCGCCTACTTCGTGCTCTTCCCACGTGCGCGCGTCACGACGCTCGTCTTCCTCGGTTTCTTCTACCAGCTCATCGACGTGCCGGCCATCCTCGTCCTCGGCTTCTGGTTCGTGCTCCAGCTCATCGATGGTCTCGCCTCGGTCGGGGTCGTCCAGACGGGTGGCGTGGCGGTCTTCGCGCATATCGGTGGGTTCGTCGTGGGCGCGTTGATCGCACGCCTGGTGCTCGCGATCGGCGCCCGCCGGCACGGGCCGTCGGCTCCGTCGGCCCCGTCGGCACCGGCGCCCGTGGGATAATCCGGACATGGACGACGGGCTTGTCGAGATGGAAGTCGAGAGCGTCCGGGTCCACATGCTCTCCAGCCGCCACGTGGTCATCCTCAAGGAGACCGATCGGGACCGCTATCTCCCGATCTGGATCGGGCCATGGGAGGCGAGCGCGATCGCCATGAAGCTGCAGGGCCTCACACCGGAACGACCCCTGACCCACGACCTCTTCGCCTCGACGCTCGAGGCGATCGGCGCGACCGTGGATCGTGTCGTCATCAGCGATCTGGCCGATGAGACGTTCCATGCGCGGATCCAGTTCGAGCGAGACGGCCGCACGGTCGAGGTCGATGCGCGGCCGTCGGATGCGCTCGCCCTCGCGGTGCGGACCGGCGTCCGGATCTTCGCCGCTGACGCGGTCCTCGACCAGGCGGCGCTCGGCGACGGGTCGCTGGCCGACGAGGTCGACGCAGGCGAAGGATCGACTTTGGAGGCCACCGGCGAGAACGTGGTCGACCCGCGGCTCGACGTCTTCCGGGATTTCGTCAACTCGCTGGACGTGGACCCCGAGGGCGAGGGGCGCTCGAGCTAGGAGGCGCGCGCCCCCAGACGCCGCATCCGCGCGTTGCCTGCTGCCGCCAGTCGCTCAGGCACCGTGGGTGCGCTCGCTCCTTTGCTCACAGGCGCCTTCGCCTGCACCGCCTACCGGCGCGCTAGGACGCTTTCTTGGCGATGACCTTCGTGAGCGAGCTCGCGTCGTGGCCATCGATGAAGTCGAGCTCGTAGCGGTCCGCGAGGAGCGCGACCTCGCGCTGGTCGAGGCGGAGGACGTAGACGGGTCTCTTGCCGAGATTGGCGTCGATCGCGTCGGTCAGCTCGCCGAGGTGCTCATCGAGGCGGGTCCGATCGTCGATGATCGTGACGTCCGGCCGATGGCCCAGCACCCGCTGCTCGTACCAGAGCGGTGTCGAGTAGCTCCACCAGCTGATGATCGCGGCGTCAGGCTCCATCGCGCCGAGCGTCCGATCGACCCAGACCTGCGCTTCACGGTCGCCCGTCTCGTCGACGGCCGCGTAGCGGTCAGGCGCGTCGACGAGGGTCGGGATGAGGAGCGCGATCGAGACGACGGCGGCGATGATCGTCGCGCGCGGGCCGGGCGTCGTCCAGCCACGGTCACGGACGGGCGCGTCGGCGGCGGCGGGCTCCGTCGTCGGCTCGTCGTCGGTCAGCGGCGGCTCACCGGCGGCGGTCGCGAGGATATCGATGGCCGCCGCGGCAAGGATCGCGAGCCACGTCCAGGCGATCAGCACGGGCCCCAGGTAGTACCGGTTGATGTCCGCGTTGACGTAGGAGGCGTTGAAGAAACAGGTGATCGCGACCGCCGTCCCGGTCAGTAACGCGTATCGCGGCCGGCGGACGACCGTCGCCAGGAACCCGATGGGGACGAGTGGCGCGAGGATCCCGAACTGGGTGATCGCCCGGGTCACGAGCTCTGCGAACTTTCTCGGCAGTTCGCCGAACGGGTCCGAGAGGCTGCCCTGGAACTGCTCGGCGAGGACGATGTAGCGGAACCCCTCGAGGGTGTTCGGGGTGCCGTAGACGAGTCCGGCCCGGAACGGGCCCGCGCGGAGTGGCAATTCGAGGTAGACGAGGCCGATCGTGAGGGCCAGCGCCGCGACGCACCCGACGACCAGACGGCCGCGACGCCAGATCCCGGGATCCACGGCGAGCACGTAGAGCCCGACCGGCACCGCGAGCAGCAGGGTCAGCGAATGATTCCCGACCGCGAGCCCGAAGACGATGGCAGCGGCGACGAGATATCGGTCTCCGCGGT
>JBJMNA010000148.1:0-19092 GCA_045804485.1 Chloroflexota bacterium | reverse complement strand
GCGCAGGTAGTGGACATAGGCATCGACCGCGTTCGGCGTCACGGCGACACTGAACGGCCACGCCTGGTCGAGGAGCTGGTCGCGCGACAACGTCTGGCCCGGATGCCGGAGGAGGCACTCGAGGAGCGAGAACTCGCGCGGGCTGAGGTCGATGGTCTTGCCGTTGAGCGTGACCCGACGCGACGTCTCATCGAGCACGATCGGCCCGGCGACGAGCTTTGGCTCGGGGCGTCGCGCAGTCGCGCCGCGGCGGCCGAGCGCGCGCAGTCTCGCCGCGAGCTCCTCGTAGGCGAATGGCTTGACGAGGTAGTCGTCCGCGCCGGCATCGAGCCCGGTGACCCGGTCGCCGACCGTGTCACGCGCGGTGAGCATCAGGATGGCGACGTCGGACCCCGTCGCGCGGATCCGCCGCGAGACCTCGAGCCCGGAGATGTCGGGCAGGCCGAGGTCGAGGATGACGACCTCGATGCCGGTCGTCGCCTCCGCGATGTCGAGGCCGTCAAGGCCGGTCGTTGCCGTCTCGACGATGTGGCGGTCCTCCTCGAGGAGCCGCCGCAGAAGGCGGACGAGGCGCGGGTCGTCCTCGATGACGAGCAGATGCATGAGAGTGAGCCTACCGTTTCGATCAGGGGATGACGGTGATGCTGCCGGCCATGCCGACGGGTCCGGTCGGTGCGCCGCTGGCGCCCGGTCGGAAGCCACCGCCGTTGCCGGCGCCGGTGGGCTGGATCTGGACCTGGACGGTCTTGCCCTGCGTGACGTCGGTCGCCGCGGCCGGCGCCTGCGTGTTGTAGGTCGTGTCGGCGCCGGTCGTGACCGCGATCGTCTGGCCGTTGGCGGTCTTGATCGTGACGGTGTCGCCGTTGACCGATTCGACCGTGCCGCGGATCGTCAGCCCGGCGCCGCCGAAGCCTCCGAACCCACCGCGCCCGCCGCCGGACCCCGGGCCGCCGCTGCCGCGGGGAGCGAAGCTGGCATTCGAGTTGTTCGCACCGAACCCGCCGCGTCCCGTCGTGGCCGCCGAAGCCGGGGCGGTCGTGCGACCGACCGCGAACGCGACACCGCCGATCGCGACGGCGATGGCGATGCCCAGGACGATGTTGAGGATGCGACCGCCAGAGCTCTTGGCCTTGGCGGCGGCGTAGACCGGAGCGGGCGCGGCGGTCACGGCGCTCGTCGGCACGGGACTCGTCGGCGCGGGCGCGGGGGCGGGTGCCGCCGCCGGCCACCCGGCAGGGGCAGTTCGGCTGGTCGGTGCGGGGTCGGGCTCCGGCGCAGCCGGATGGTTCGGGTCGTAGGTCACGGGAATCTCCTTGTCATTCGTAGCGGAGGGCGGTGATGGGGTCGAGTCGGGCGGCCTGCCGTGCCGGCCAGACGCCGAAGATCACGCCGACGGCGAGGCTGAAGAGGACGGCCGCGGCGATCGTCAACGGGCTGAATACGAAGCCCCAGCCCGCGAGCTGGCCGATCCCTGCGGAGACGACCAAGCCGAGGACGATGCCGATGAGCCCGCCCAGGAGCGAAAGGGTCAGAGCCTCGACCAGGAACTGGGCGAGGATGTCGCGACCGCGCGCCCCGATCGCCTTCCGGATGCCGATCTCGCGGGTCCGCTCGCGAACCGAGACGAGCATGATGTTCATGATCCCGATCCCGCCGACGATGAGCGAGATCGACGCGATCCCGCCGAGCAGCAGCGTCAGGGTCGCGCTGATGGCCGACGCAGCATCGAGCAGCTGGGTCTGGTTGAAGACGTTGAAGTCGGACGTGTCGGTCGCGGCGAGGTCGTGGCGGTCACGGAGGAGTGCCGTGATCTCCGCGCTTGCCGCCGTCATCCGGCTGGCGTCCGTGACCGAGACGCCGATCGTCCGAACGGTGTCACCGCCGACGAAATACTTCTGGACGGTCCCGATCGGCACGACGACCTGGTCGTCCGGATCCTGGAACCCGACGCCGCCCTTCGCCTGGAGGATGCCGATGACCCGGAACGGCAGGCCGCCGACCGAGATCTCCGACCCGAGGTCGCTCGCGCCGAGGCCGAGCGTCGTCGCCGTCGTCGCGCCGAGGACCGCGACGCGCAGATCGTTGTCGAGGCTCGCGTTCGTGAGGAACGATCCCTGCCAGATCTGGTAGGCGCGGACCGTCGGGTAGGCCGGCGTCGTGCCGAGGACCGTGGTCGTCGCGGTCTTGGTGCCGGCGCTGACGGTGAGATTGGTGGACATCTCGGGAGCGACCCCGGCGATGGTGTCGAGCTTGGCGATCGCGTCGGCATCGTCGAGCGTCAGCGTCGAGGTGGTCGCGCCGCCGCCGGTCGGGCTGATCGTGATGAGGTTCGTACCGAGTCCGGCGAGTCGGTTCGTGATGGTCGAGGTCGTGCCCTGGCCCACGCCAACGAGCGCCACGACCGAGGCCACACCGATGATCACGCCGAGCATCGTCAAGGCGGCTCGGAGTCGGCTCGTTCGAAGCCGCGACAGGGATAGGCGGAGCAGCTCGACGAGGTTCATTGCACGATCCGCCCGTCGCGTAGGTGGACCTGGCGGTTGGCGGCGGCCGCGATGTCGGGATCGTGGGTGATGAGGACGATGGTCCGCCCCGAGGCGTTCAGCTCGTGGAGCAGCGCCATGACGTCGGCGCCGGCGTGGCTGTCGAGGTTGCCCGTCGGCTCGTCGGCGAGGATCAGCGCCGGCTCCGTCACGAGAGCTCTTGCAACTGCAACACGTTGCTGTTGCCCGCCGGACAGCTCCGTTGGTTCGTGGTCGAGCCTGTCGCCCATGCCCAACCGCTCGAGCGCCGCCTTCGCGCGCGCCGCACGGTCGCTCCGCGAGACCCCCTGGTAGAGGAGTGGGGTGGCCACGTTGTCGAGCGCGCTCGTTCGCGGCAGGAGGTTGTACGACTGGAAGACGAAGCCGATGCTCCGGCTCCGGAGCTTGGCGAGACCGTCGTCGTCGAGGTCCGCGACGGGCGAGCCCGCGAGCCGGTAACCACCACTCGTCGGGCGATCGAGGCAACCGAGGATGTTCATCATCGTCGTCTTGCCCGAACCCGATGGTCCGACGATCGCCACGAACTCGCCCGGGAGCACCTCGAGACTGACGTCCGCGAGGGCGGGGACCTCGACATTGCCCATCGCGTAGATCCGGCTGACGTGGTCGAGCGAGATGATCGCGTCGTTCACGACCTAGTTCCCGTTCCCGCGACGGACGCCGCCGCCGCCGAACCCGCCGCCGGGGAAGCCGACGCCGCCGCCACCGAACCCGCCGGTCGTGGTCGGATTTCCGGTCTGCGCGTTGGCGACGCCGGTGACGACGGCCTGGCCTTCGGTGACGCCGCTCTTGATCTCGGCCGTCGTGTTCGTCACGAGACCGACCTCGACGGGCTGCGCCGCCGGCGTGCCGTCCGGACCCATCACCAGGACCGAGTAGTTGCCGGCGTTGCCCCGGAGCGAGGCCGCCGGAACGGTCAGGACGTTGGCGGCGTTGGCGATGGTGATCGTCACGTCGGCGGTCATCCCAGCACGGACGGTCGCGGGGACGTCGGTCAGCGACACGGTCACCGCGTACGACACGACGTTGCCGCTCGTGTCGCCGACAGCTGTCGGTGCGATCGCGGTGACGGTGCCCGCGACGTCAGCGTCCACGGCCGAGATCGTCACGGCCGCCGCTTGCCCGACCGACATCGACGCGAGATCGCTCTCGACGACGTCGGCCGTGATCTCGAACGTCTTCGCGTCGACCACGATGGCGTCCCCCGACGGCGCGTCGAGACCCGGCATCACGTTGACCGCGGTCACGATCCCGTCGATCGGCGCGGTGAGCGTCGCGAGCTTGATCTGCTCGGTGAGGTCGTCTCGTGTCTGGCGGGCGCTCGAGAGCTGCGTCTCGGCGTTATTCACGGAGATCTTCGCCTGGCGGATCTGTGCGGTGACATCGGCGTCGTTCGCGTCGGACAGGTCGGCCTTGGCGGCTCGGAGGCTGATCTTCGCGGTATCGATCGCGGTGTTCGCGTCGGCGAGCTGGCGCTTGAGGTCGGCCGTGTCGGCCTTGGCGAGGACGTCGCCCTTCTTGACGGTGTCACCGACCTTCGGCTTGACCTCTGTCACCGTCCACGTGGTCGAACCCCCGCCGCTGCTGTCGGCGGTCGAGCTCGCGAGGTGAGCCGGTGAACCGAAGGCCAGCCCGTACGACGCGCTCGTCGCGACGGTGCCGGTCGCGGCGACCTCGTCCGTGACGTCACCGGTCTGGACCGTGCCTGTGAGGTACTGGGTCGTCGCTGCGTTGCTCTTGGGGAGACCGCCCGCCGCGACGACGACGGCACCGATGCCGACAACGGCCAGGGCCACGATGGCGAGGATCTTCAGCTTCATGACGTCTCCCGAGCCGACCGGACGACTGCCGCGCCGCATGCATGGGCGCTCCGCACGCTGATTGAGCGCCGTGTCTCTGAGACAGGTCTGAGAAATCCGCGCGCACTCGCCGCGACGCGGGAACGGCTCCGCCCCGCCGCCCGCTAGCATCCGAGAGTGGACGAGCCCGTCACTTCCCACACCGGTCCGCATCGCCGGCCGCGGCGCGCCGTGCCCGGCCTCGCGCTCCTTCCGTGGCGCCAGCTGACCAACCCGTTCCGGCCGCTCGAGATCCTGTCGGCCGACCAGGTGGAGACGATCCACCGCGGCTCGCTCCGGATCCTGGCCGAGATCGGCGTCGAGGTCCTCGGCGACCGCGCGCTGGCCGCGTTCGCACACGCCGGCGCGCTCGTGGACCGCTCGAATCGTCGCGTGCGGCTCGACCCCGATCAGACCGAGGAGCTGATCACGACTGCCCCGCACACGTTCGAGCTCCACGCGCGCAACCCCGAGCGGAACGTCACGTTCGGCGGGACGAACCTCGTCTTCGGCGCGGTCGGCGGACCGGCGTTCGTCACCGACCTCGACCGCGGTCGCCGCGCCGGCAACTTCGCCGACTTCGTCGACTACGTTCGGGTCATCGCCACGCTCGACGTCATCCACCAGGAGGGCGGCGGCCCGCTCGAGCCGAACGACCTGCCCGTCGAAACGCGCCACCTCGACATGTATCGGACCTTCGCGGTCGAGCTCGAGAAGACGTGGCAATGCATCGGTTTCGGCGCGCGCCCGGTCCAGGACGCCCTCGACGTGACGTGCCTCGTCCGCGGCGTGACGCGCGACGATCTCGTGCGCGAGCCGAGCCTCATGACGGTGATCAACACGAACTCGCCACTGCGCCTCGACGGCCCGATGGGCGACGGCCTGATCGAGATGGCCCTCTACGGCCAGCCCGTCGTCGCGACACCCTTCACGCTGGCCGGGGCGATGAGCCCGGTATCACTCGCCGGTGCGCTCACCCAGCAGAACGCCGAGGCGCTCTTCCTCGTCGCGCTCTCACAGATCGTCCGCCCTGGCACGCCGATCGTCTACGGTGCGTTCACGTCGAATGTCGACATGCGAACCGGCGCGCCGGCCTTCGGGACACCCGAATCGGTCAAGAGCCAGATCGCGAGCGGCCAGCTGGCCCGCCGCTACGGCCTCCCCTGGAGATCCTCGAATGCGACCGCCTCGAACGTCGTCGACGCGCAGGCGGCCTACGAATCCGAGATGGCCGTGTGGGGCGCGATCATGGGCGGGGTCAATCTCCTGTACCAGGGTGCCGGCTGGCTCGAGGGAGGACTCACCGCGTCCTTCGAGAAGCTGATCATGGACGCCGAGATCCTGCAGATGATGTCCGAGGTCCTTCAGCCGCTCGCGGTGGACGACGCGAGCCTCGGCTTCGACGCGATCGCCGACGTCGGCCCGGGCGGGCACTTCTTCGGGACCGCGCACACGCTCGAGCGGTACGAGACGGCGTTCTACCGGCCGCTGCTGTCGGACTGGCGCAACTTCGAGACGTGGGAATCGGACGGCGCGCGAACGGCGACGGAGCGTGCCAACACGATCTGGAAGCGACTGCTTGCTGAGGCGCCGCCATCGACGCTCGACCCTGCGGCGACCGAGGCGATCGACGCGTTCGTGGCTCGACGCAAGAGAGAGATCGCGCGGAGCGACGCGCGAACGGAAACCGCGCGTTAGCCGGGACCCGATTGTCCCGCCCCGCGAACGAGGGGTAGAATCGTCGTCCGACCTGATCGCGGTCGAGCGGCGCCACCGCCGAAGACCCCGCGCGGCACACGACCGCCCGCGGTGTCGGGACCGTCCGCGACGTCCGTCGGTGGAGGAACCGCGTGGCAAGGGGTGGCGTGATGCCGACGACGATCGTCTCTTCTCCGGGATCCCGAGTCGGGACCCAAACCACCGATCCGCAGACCGTCGACCGCAGTCTCCGCGCCGCTTACGCGCGGCCTCGGATCGAGGAGCTCGTTCGGGCCGTTCTGGAGGACGCGCTCAGCCCGTCGCGCCTCGACGAGACGCCATGGGACGATGACGTCGCGTTCGAGGCCGAGCTCACCGCCGCCGTCGGCGACATCGCCGACGTCACGACGGACCTCGTCGGGGAACGGCTCGCGAGCCTCCTCGAGACCGCTCCGCAGAGACCGGTGGGCAGCCTCGCCGCCGGGCCGCGCTACATGGACCACCCGTGACCGACGTCCACGACTGACAGGATCGACCCCGGCCGATCCCAGCCGCTGCTCGACGAGGCCGGACTCCTGAGCGTTGGGACCGCTCGCGGGTCGCGAGATGACCGCGAGGAGAGCAGCAGATGTCATTGCAGGGCAAGACGGCCATCGTCACCGGCAGCAGCAGCGGGATCGGTCGGGCGATCGCGCTCGAGATGGCCCGCCAGGGTGCGTCGGTGACCATCAATTACCACCGTGGCGCCGACGAGGCCGACGAGGTCAGGACGGACATCGAGGGCGCCGGCGGCCGGGCACAGGTGATCCAGGCCGATGTCTCGAGCGTGGCCGACATCGCCAAGCTGGTCGATGGGACCGTCGCGGCGTTCGGCCGCGTCGACATCATGGTCAACAATGCCGGCATCGAGACGCGCACCTCGACGCTCGAGACGACCGAGCGCCAGTTCGACACCGTCATCGCAGTCGATCTGAAGAGCGCCTTCTTCGGTGTCCAGCTCGCCGCCAGGCAGATGATCGCCCAGGGCGGCGGGGGTCGGATCATCAACATCAGCTCGATCCACGAGGATTGGCCGATGCCCGGCAACTCGCCGTACTGCCTCGCGAAGGGTGGCGTCCGGATGCTGACCCGGACGGCCGGCGTCGAGCTCGCGCCACATGGCATCACGGTGGTCGGGGTCGCACCCGGCGCCGTCCACACGCCGATCGACGAAGTCACGCTCTCGGATCCGGTCGCGAAAGCGCGGTTGGAGAGCGCCATCCCGCTCGGTCGCGTCGCCGAGCCAGAGGAGATCGCCCGCCTGGTCGCATTCCTCGCCTCGGACGACGCCTCGTACAGCACGGCTGCGACGTACACGGTCGACGGCGGGATGATGCAGGCGAGCATCGGTCTGTGACCGTCGCGGATCGTCCGGGCACGGAGAGGACCGCGTGACCGGCGCCGAACGGACGCGGATGGAGGGCGCCGGCCACCCCGAGAACGGCTGGCGCGAGGCGAGTCCCTGGTATCTCTGGGGGCCCTACCTCGCGGAGCGGGCGTGGGGATCCGTGCGCGAGGACTACACCGCGGGTGGCGACGCCTGGACATCGTTCCCACACGACCACGCGCGGTCGCGCGCGTACCGCTGGAACGAGGACGGGATGGCCGGCATCACCGACGTCTTCAACCGGCTGTCGCTGTCGCTCGCGCTGTGGAACGGCGTGGACCCGATCATCAAGGAGCGGATGTTCGGGCTGTCGGGCCCCGAGGGCAATCACGGCGAGGACGTGAAGGACTACTGGTGGTATCTCGACGCGGTGCCCAGCAACGCCTGGCTGCGCTGGCGCTACCACTACCCGCAGGCGCGGTTCCCATACGAGGACCTCGTTCGCACGAACGCGGCTCGCTCGAAGACCGAGCCCGAGTACGAGCTCATCGACACCGGCGTCTTCGACGACGACCGCTACTGGATCGTCGAGGTCCATTACGCCAAGGAGTCACCGACCGATGTCCTGATGCGGGTCACGGTCCGGAACCGCGGGCCCGAGACCGCGACACTGCACGTGCTGCCGACGCTGTGGTTCCGGAACGAATGGAACTGGAACCCGGCCGGCGGCAAGCCAGCTCTGGTCGCGACCGACGGCGGGACGCGGATCAAGGCGAGGCACGCGGACCTCGGCGAATACGTCCTCGAGGTCGGCCCGGCACCCGACGGGTCCCAGCCGCCGCTGCTCTTCTGCGAGAACGAGACGAACCTCGAGCGGATCGATGGCAGCCCGAACGTCACGCCGTTTCCCAAGGACGGCATCAACGACCACCTCGTGGCGGGGGCCGCAACGGTCAACCCGGCGGCGACCGGCACCAAGGCCGCGGCCTGGTATCGGCTGACCGTGCCGGCCGGCGGGACGGCCGAGATCCGCGTCCGCCTCCGGCGGGCCGACGAGACGGCGCCCGACCCCGTGGGACCGGCGTTCGAGGAGACGATGCGCCGGCGTGAAGCCGAGGCGGACGAGTTCTACGCGGATCTTCGGCGCGACGACGCGACCGACGACGAGGCGATGATCATGCGCCAGGCGTTCGCGGGGATGCTCTGGAGCAAGCAGTACTACGGCTACAACGTCGCGCGCTGGCTCGATGGCGACCCCGGTCTCCCGACGCCGCCACCAGAGCGCAAGACCCACCGGAACGCAGACTGGCGTCACTTCGAGTCGGCCGACATCCTGTCGATGCCGGACGCGTGGGAGTACCCGTGGTTCGCTGCCTGGGACCTTGCGTTCCACGCCGTCACGCTCGCGCACATCGATCCCGCCTTCGCGAAGTACCAGCTGCTGCTGCTGTGTCGCGAGTGGTTCCAGCATCCGAACGGCGCGCTACCCGCGTACGAGTGGTCGTTCGACGACGTCAACCCGCCGGTCCACGCCGCGGCCGCATACATGGTCTTCGTGATCGACGGCCGGCGGGACTACCAGTTCCTCCGGCGGATCTTCCACAAGCTGCTGCTCAACTTCACCTGGTGGCTGAACCGCCAGGACAAGGAGGGCAACGACCTCTTCTCTGGCGGATTCCTCGGGCTCGACAACATCGGCGCGTTCGACCGATCGCATCTGCCGGCCGGGACGGAGCTCGAGCAGTCCGACGCGACGGCCTGGATGTTCCAGTACTGCCTGAACATGCTCCGGATCGCGACCGTCCTGTCCGAGGACGACCCGACGTACGAGGACTTCCAGACGACCTTCATGGAGCACGCCGTCCGGATCGCCGCGGCGATGACCCGAAGCGGGCTGTGGGACGAGACCGACGGGTTCTTCTACGACGCGCTCAAGCTCGGTGACGGCTCGGCGGTCCCGATCAAGGTCCATTCGATGGTCGGCCTGATCCCGCTGCTGCCCGTCGCCTTGATCCCCGACCGGATGGTCCAGCGGACGCAGGCGCTCGGGAAGCGGTTCGCGAGCTTCATGGAGGCCCTCGACATCCGGACGGACAGACTTCGCGAGGGTGGCTACCTCACCGGACGACCCGGCCACCAGTCCCTCCAGCTGAGCATGGTCCCGCCGGCCCGGCTCGGGAAGCTGCTCGGCGAGATGCTGTCCGAGGAGGCCTTCCTCTCGCCGCACGGATTGCGCGCGCTCTCGAAGCGACATCGCGACGAACCGTTCCGGCTCGAGCTCGGCGGGCTCACCGCCGAGGTGGACTACGAGCCCGGCGAATCCACCTCCGGGCTGTTCGGCGGGAATTCGAACTGGCGCGGGCCGGTCTGGATGCCGACCAACTACATGGTCATCCTCTCCCTCTGGCAATGGGACTCGTTCATGGCCGACGACTTCCTGGTCGACTACCCGACCGGCTCCGGCAACGAGGTCCGTCTCCGCGACGTGTCGGACGACCTCGCGCGCCGGCTGATCTCCATCTGGCTACCCGACGAGGACGGCCGGCGGCCCGTGTTCGGGACCTACGAGAAGTTCCAGACTGACCCCGACTGGCGGGATCTCCTCTGGTTCCACGAGTACTTCCACGGCGACACCGGGGCAGGGATCGGCGCGTCGCACCAGACCGGCTGGACGGGCATCGTCGCTCACCTGATGTGTCGGAACGGGCTGCTCGACACGATCGACGCCGGCCGGAAGACGATGCCGATCGGTCACGAGCCGATGGGCACCCGAGGACCGAAGGCGTAGACGGGCGACACGTGATCCCCGACGTCAGTGCGTGGTGTCGTCCTCCGCCAGCCGCTCGCCCGCTTCGATCCGGTCGGGCAGCCGGTTCTCAGCCGGGGTCAGCGGGCACGAGAAGTACGGCGAGTAAACGCACGACGGGTGATAGGCGAGGTTGAAGTCGAGCGCGTACGTCCCGTCCTCCTCGGGCTCGAGGTCGAGATACCGGCCGGCGCCATAGGTCTCGTGGCCGCTGGTCGCGTCGAGGAATGGCACGAAGAGTGAGTGCGAGTGGCCGCCGTCGAGGACATACGCCGTCAGCCGGCGCGGCTCGCCCCCGATCTCGAAGGTGAACGATCCCTGCCGGTGGGCCGGCTTCAGCTGGTTGTCGGAAGTCGGGATCTGGAACGAGGTCGGCTGGTCGCCGGCGTACTCCTCGAGCGTCAGTCCCTCGAATCGGAGCGATTCGTCGATCGGGAAGTAGGGGAGTCCCGGGAAGTCGTGCCGGACGTCGTGCGGGATCGGGCTGTTGGGGGAGAAGCGGAAGACCTCGTCCTTCTCGCTCCGGTACGCCTGGACCTGACCGGCGTAGTCGAGTTCTGCCTCCTGATCGTGATCGTGCTCGTGGTGCTCGTGCTCGTGCGTCATCCCAGGGCCCTCCCGACGACGGCCTGCGCCTCGTCGATGATCCGTTCGAGGTGCGCGTCGCCGCGGAAGCTCTCCGCGTAGACCTTGTAGACGTTCTCCGTTCCCGACGGCCGGGCGGCGAACCAGCCGAACTCCGTCATCACCTTCACGCCGCCGATCGCCGCCCCGTTGCCCGGTGCGGTCGTGAGGATGTCGGTCACGGGATCCCCTGCGAGATCGGTCGCGGTCACCTCGTCCGGGGAGAGCCGCCCGAGGACCGCCTTCTGCTCGGGCGTCGCGGGCGCGTCGATGCGGCGGTAGGCAGGCGCCCCGAAGCGCTCGGTCAGCGCCTCGTAGGCAGTGCCCGGATCTCGGCCGCTCGTGGCCGTGATCTCTGCCGCGAGGAGGCACGCGATGATGCCGTCCTTGTCGGTCGTCCAGACCGTGCCGTCGCGGCGGAGGAACGAGGCGCCGGCGCTCTCCTCGCCACCGAATCCGAGGCTCCCGTCGACGAGCCCGTCGACGAACCACTTGAACCCGACCGGCACCTCGAGCAGGCGGCGACCAAGGTCGGCCGTGACGCGGTCGATCATCGCAGAGCTGACGAGCGTCTTCCCGACCGCAACGTCAGGGCTCCAGTCCCGCCCACCACCGAACAGGTGATCGACCGAGACCGACAGGAAATGGTTCGGGTTGAGCAGTCCCGTGCCCGGCGTGACGATGCCGTGCCTGTCGGCGTCGGTGTCGTTGCCGAACGCGACATCGAAGCGGTCGCGCAGCTCGACGAGTCGAGCCATCGCGTATGGCGACGATGGATCCATCCGGATCCGGCCGTCCCAGTCACAGGTCATGAACGCGAACCGCGGGTCGACCGTCGTGTTGGTGACGGTCAGGTCCAGCCCGTACCGCTCGCCGATCCGCGGCCAATAGGCCACGCTCGCGCCGCCGAGGGGGTCGACGCCGAGGCGCAGGCCGGAGGCGCGGATCGCGTCCATGTCGATGACCGCGCCCAGGTCGTCGACGTACGCCGAGAGGAAGTCATGAGGCGTGACGGCCGCGCGGGCATCGGCGAGGGGGACCCGCCGGACGCCGTCGAGGCCGGCCTCCAGCATGCGATTCGCCTCGTCCTGGATCCATCGCGTGACGTCGGTGTCGGCCGGGCCGCCGTGCGGCGGGTTGTACTTGAAGCCGCCATCCTCGGGCGGGTTGTGCGACGGCGTCACGACGATGCCGTCCGCGAGGTGGTCGCGACGCCCCCGGTTGTGGACGAGGATCGCGTGCGAGATGACGGGGGTCGGGGTGTAGCCCGCGTCGGCGTCGACGCGGACGTCCACGCCGTGCGCGACGAGCCCACGGAGCGCGGTCTCGAAGGCCGGTCCGGACAGCGCGTGCGTGTCGATCCCGATGAACAGCGGGCCGTCGGTACCATGGCTCGCGCGGTAGCGGCAGATCGCCTCGGTGGTGGCGGCGATGTGAGCCTCGTTGAACGCGCCGTTCAGCGATGACCCGCGATGGCCGGACGTCCCGAATGCGACGCGCTGGGCCGGGTCGGACGGGTCAGGCGCCTCGAAATAGGCGGCGACGAGCCGGTCGAGATCGACCAGGATCGACGGGTCCGCCGGCCGCCCGGCACGGTCGCTGATCGCCATCACACCTCCCTTCGGAGTCGATCGTACGACCGCGACGATCAGCTCGCCTCGAGCAGCGGCTCCGCGAACTGCGAGTCGTACAGGTCGAAGTAGAAGCCGTGCTTGGCGAGGAGAGCCTCGTGCGTCCCCTGCTCGACGATCCGGCCGTGGTCCATGACGAGGATCGTGTCCGCGTCGCGGATCGTGGACAGCCGATGCGCGATGACGAAGCTGGTTCGACCGAGCATCAGCTTGTTCATCGCGCGCTGGATGAGGATCTCCGTCCGCGTATCCACGGAGCTGGTCGCCTCGTCCAGGATGAGGATCCGGCGGTCGGCGAGGAACGCCCGAGCGATGGTCAGAAGCTGCTTCTCCCCCTGCGAGACGTTGGTCGCGTCGTCGTCGAGGATCGTGTCGTAGCCGTCGGGCAGCGTCCGGACGAAGTGATCGACGTGCGCCGCCTTCGCCGCTTCGATGATCTCCTCCTCGGTCGCATCCAGCCGGCCGTAGACGATGTTCTCTCGGATCGTCCCGTGGAACAGCCATGTGTCCTGGAGGACCATCCCGAAGGTCGAGCGGAGGGCGTCGCGTGACATCGCGCGACTGTCGATGCCGTCGACCGTGATGCGGCCGGAGTCGATCTCGTAGAACCGCATCAGCAGGTTGACGAGGGTCGTCTTGCCGGCCCCGGTCGGCCCGACGATGGCGACGGTCTGCCCCGGCTCGACCACCAGGTTCAGGTCCTCGATCAAAGGGACCTCAGGCAGGTATCGGAACGAGACGCCTTCGAGCGCGACGCGACCGGCGACGGCCGGGCGCGCCCCGACGAGCTCGACCTCCGGCGTCTCCTCGCCCTCGTCGAGGAGCTCGAAGACCCGCTCGGCCGAGGCGACCGCGGACTGGATGACGTTGGCGATGCTCGCGGTCTGGGTGATCGGCATCGTGAACTGGCGCGAGTACTGGACGAATGCCTGGACGTCGCCGAGGCTCATCTGGCCGTTCGCGACCTGGATGCCGCCGATGACGCAGATCGCGACGTAGTTCAGGTTCGCGATGAAGGCCATCACCGGCTGGATGGTCCCGGACAGGAATTGCGCACGGTAGCTCGCCTGGAAGAGCTGCTCGTTCTCGCGATCGAAGATGTCGATCGCCTCCTGCTGGTGGCCGAACGCCTTCACGATCGAATGCCCGGTGTGCATCTCCTCGACATGCCCGTTCAGGCTGCCCGTCTGCGCCCACTGGGCAGCGAACTGGACGGACGAGCGCTTGGCGATGAACACCGTCACAGCGATGGACAGCGGCACGGTGAGCAGTGAGATGACCGCCAGCAAGGGGCTGATCCAGAACATCATCAAGAGGACGCCGACGATCGTGCACAGCGCGGTGATCAGCTGGGTCAGCGTCTGCTGGAGCGAGTTCGCGATGTTGTCGATGTCGTTGGTGACGCGGCTCAGCGTGTCACCGCGCGGATGCGAGTCGAAATAGCGCAAGGGGAGTCGCGACAGCTTCGCGTCGACGTCGCGGCGCATCCGGTAGACCGTCCGCTGGGTGACGCCGGCCATGATGTACGACTGGCCCCAAGCGAATACGGAGCTGATGATGTAGATCACCGCGACGAACAGGAGCGTGTCGCGCAGCGCCGTGAAGTCGATGCCCTGGCCGGGCGTGACGGTCATGTTCGCGAGCATGTCCGCCTGTTGCGTCTGGCCCGATGCGCGCAGCCCGTCGACGGCCTGCTGCTGGGTGACACCGGCGGGGATCTGCTGGCCGACGACGCCCTCGAAGATGATGTCGGTCGCGTTGCCGAGGATCTTCGGCCCGACGACGGCGCATGTCACGGACAGGACCGCCAGCGCGATGACGAGGAAGATCCGTGGCGCCTCCGGCCGGAGCGTCCCGACCAGTCGCCCGAACGAGGCCTTGAGGTTCTTCGGCTTCTCTGCCGGCAGCCCGGGGCCGCCGAAGGGTCCGCCGCCGCCCATGCCACGCGGCGGTGGCCGCCGGGCCGCGGCCGCGCCGCCGGCCCCGCCCGGGCCGCTCATGCCGCCTCCTCCGCGCTGATCTGCGAGAAGACGATCTCGCGATAGGTCTCGCAGGTCTCCATCAGCTCGGCGTGCCGGCCGATCCCGACGATCGTGCCGCCGTCGAGGACGACGATCCGGTCCGCGTTCATGATCGTGCCGACCCGCTGGGCGACGATGACGACGGTCGCGTCGGCGATCTCGTCCGCGAGCGCCGCGCGCAGGAGCGAGTCCGTCTTGAAGTCGAGCGCCGAGAAGCTGTCGTCGAAGACGTAGATCTCGGGGCGCTTGACGAGGGCGCGCGCGTTCGCGAGGCGCTGGCGCTGCCCGCCCGACAGATTCGACCCGCCCTGGGTCACGGGCGACCCCAGGCCACCATCGAGGTCGCGGACGAATCCCTCGGCTTGAGCGATCCGGAGCGCCGCCCACAGCTCATCGTCGGTCGCGTCCGACTTGCCGTACCGGAGATTGCTCGCGATCGTCCCGTTGAAGAGGAACGCCTTCTGTGGGATGAGGCCGATCCGCGACCAGAGGTCATCCCGATCGAGCGCCCGGACGTCCACGCCGTCGATGTCGAGCTGGCCGGCGGTCACGTCGTAGAACCGCGGGATGAGGTTGATGAGCGTCGTCTTGCCACTCCCGGTGCTGCCGACGATGGCCGTGGTGACCCCGGGTTCGACGACGAGGGAGATGCCCCGGAGCACCGGGTCCTGGGCTCCGGGGTACCGGAACTCGACGTCCTTGAAAGCGAGGGTCCCCGTTCCGGCGGGCAATGCCACCGGCGTCTCCGGGTCACCGATCGACGGCGAGGTCCGAAGGACCTCCTGGATCCGTCCCGAGGAGACGACGGCCCGCGGGACCATGATGAACATGAACACGGCCATCATCACCGCGAACAGGATCTGCATCGTGTACTGAAGGAACGCGATGAGGTTGCCGATCGGCATCTCGAGGCTGTTCACGCGGATCGCGCCGAACCACAGGATCGCCACGCTGGTCAGGTTGAAGATCGCCATGAGCAGCGGGATCATGATCGCGAACAGGCGCTGGACCCGCAGCGACGTGCCGGTCAGGTCCTTGTTCGCGATGTCGAAGCGGTCCTCCTCGTGCTCCGTGCGGACGAACGCGCGGATGACGCGGATGCCGCTGAGCGCCTCGCGGGTGACCTGGTTGACGCGATCGACCTTCTTCTGCATCGCCTGAAAGAGCGGCAATGCGCGCGCCATGAGAGCCCCGACGATCAGCGCCATGATCGGCAGCACGACGACGAGGATCCCCGACAACGGCACGTCCTGGCGGAGCGCCATG
Source organism: Chloroflexota bacterium (assembly GCA_045804485.1). GTDB lineage: Bacteria > Chloroflexota > Limnocylindria > Limnocylindrales > CSP1-4 > SPCO01. Next base: position 3,299 of record JBJMNA010000148.1, on the reverse strand, counting down.
ATGACCCCGCCGACCGCGAGGATCGGGGCGATGATCATCATGTTGAGGCCCATCAGCACGACCATCTGGACCTGCTGGACGTCGTTCGTGTTGCGAGTGATCAGCGACGCCGTGCCGAACGTGTCGAGCTCGGCGCGCGAGAAGCTCTCCACCTTCCGGAAGATCGCGCCGCGGACGTCGCGGCCGAACGCCATGCCCGTCTTCGAGCCGAAGTAGACGGCGATGATGGAGGCCACGAGGACGACCCCCGAGATCGCGAGCATCACCGCGCCCGTCGACAGGATGTAGCCCGTGTCGCCCTTCGCGACGCCGTTGTTGATGATCGCCCCGTTGAGCTCGGGCAGGTAGAGGGTGGCGAGCGCCTGGATCACGAGGAGGCCGACGACCAATGCGAGCGTCGCCTTGTACGGAGACAGGTAGGTCTTGAGCAGCGAGATCATGCTTCGGCCCCCCGGCGGTCGATGATGTGACGGACGAGCTCGTGGAAGCTGGACAGCTGACGCGGCGTCAGCAGGCTGAGCGACTGCCGGACGGAGTCAAGCCGGACACCGACGACCTCGTCGACGAAATGCTGACCGTCCTCGGTGAGGACGCATTCGACGACACGGCGGTCGTCGGAGCGGTGCTGCCGGACGACGAGGCCGTGGCGTTCGATGCGCGTCACGAACCCCGTGGCCGCGGTCGAGCTGAGCTCGAACGTCTCGGCGATCGCGCCCATCGACATCGGGCCGCCGCGAAGCTCAAGGAGCAGGCGCAGCTGGCCGAGCGTCAGGTCGCGTACCGGCGGGCGCGGCGCGACGCGCGGCATCCCCTGGAAGATCTTGAGGAGGTCGACGGCGACGGTCGTCAACCCCGCGTCTGGGGTTATTGGTTCAGGCACCCGCGAATAGTACGTGGCGACGTGAAGTATTGTCAACGGTCGTTCGTCTCGCCGGCCTCGACAAGGGCCTGTCGAGGCTGACACGATGAGGACGCCAGGGAGGACGACACGTGACGGACGCCAGCGACACGCCCTATGGGGCGGACCTAGACGCGGAGGAGCGGGGCTGGTACGACGTCGTCACCCTCGTCCGACGGTGCGAGCCAGCGGAACACCTGATCCCGGGCTACTACCGCGATCCGGATTGGTCGCTTCGCGACCTCGTCGGGCACCTCGGGACGTGGCTCGCGGAGGCCGCTACGCAGTTCGAGCGGATGCTCGCCGGCACCTATGAAGGCCACGACATCGACATCGACGAGCTCAATGCGGTCTTCCTGGCGGCGCTCCGAGACCAGCCCTGGGACGTCTGCTGGACGCAGGCGAATGCCGGACGGACGCGGATGCGACAGGCCTGGATGCTCCTGCCAGAACCGACCGTGGAGGCGTCGTGGTGGATCCGCAAGTCCGCCGTCGATCACTATGCGGAGCATCGCGACCGTCTCGCCGAATGGGTCGACGAGCTGGTCTCGCGGCGACGCGGCTGAGAGTCAGCCAGCGGCGACTGCGGGATCCTTCCACGACGAGTACCGCGGCGGCCAGTCGTCCGCGGTCGGGCGAGCACCGAGAAGCGCGATCTCGATGTCGAATTCGAACAGCGCGTAGCTGTCGTCGACCGTGAACGCCCAGTCCGCGGCCGCCTGCTCTCGTTCACGCGAGTCGCTGACGAGGCGGGCATGACCGCGGAGCAGGACCTCCGACGGCGCGGTCGGATCCTGGTGGGTGTGGATGGCGTAGCGGCCGTCCGTCTCGAGGTCGAGCCGCTTGGGAGACCGGGCGATGATGAACGCGTAGAGCCGGCCGTCGACGATCGCGACATTCACCGGGTGGATGCGCGGTAGGTCGTCGCCGCGGACGGTGGCGAGGATCGCTTCACCGTCGCCTCGCGCCAGGATCAAGCGTGTCGCTTCGGCCGCGATGTCGGGTGCGGCGTCGGCGAAGTGGGTCCACATGGCCATCCCTGTCTCCTTCTGAATGTCGAGATCCGATGATGACGGCACTGGACGCCCCGGAGATACTACGAAGGGGATCACCGTCAAACGAGGTCGAGGGAGCCGGATGTCAGCGACCGAACCGAAATCCCAGACGACCGCAGCCGCCCTGAACGACTGGCGCCAGGCGGAACAGGTCGCGGCCGTGGCGCGGCGGGGGCGTGTCGCGGCTGAGGCAGCGATGGAGGCGGCCCAGGAAGCCGCCGAGGCGGCACAGGCGACGGCCGAGGCGGCGAAGGCCGCCCTTGTCGCCGCCTCGCTCGCGGAAGCGTCGGCAAAGAAGACGGCTGCGGCGGCGCGCGTCGTCGTCCAGTCGACCCGAGCCGACATGGCCGACGCGGACACGGACGTCGCGATGGCGGACGTGAACGAGGCGATCGCCCATTCGCGGTACAACGATGCCGTCGGCCGCGCGGAGGACCGTCGCCCGGCGAGCTGACGCCCCGGCCATACTTGCGCTCGCCGCAGGAGGACGCCGTGCCGCAAGTCGATCTGCCGCTGCCCGAACTCCGCGATTACCGCCCGGTCCTGACCGAGCCCGACGATCTCGACGCATTCTGGGCCGACACGCTCGCGGAAGCGCGGACGCACCCGCTGGACGCCAGATTCGAACCGATCGACACCGGCTTGGCGGTCATCCGATCGTGGGACGTCACGTTCCGCGGCTTCGGCGGTGCTCCGGTCAAGGGCTGGCTGCACGTCCCCGCAGCGCACCAAGCGCCGCTGCCGGCAGTCGTCGAGTACATCGGCTACGGCGGCGGCCGCGGTCTGCCACACGAACGGATCCTGTGGGCGACCGCCGGATACGCGCAGCTCGTCATGGATACCCGTGGCCAGGGCTCGAGCTGGTCGGTCGGGGACACCGCCGACGCCGAGGCCGACGGCGCCCCGGCCCATCCGGGGTTCATGACCCGCGGCATCCTCGATCCCGCGACGTACTACTACCGCCGTGTCTTCACCGATGCGGTGCGCGCGATCGAGGCCGTCCGGGCGCACCCGGCGGTGGACGCGACCGAAGTGGCCGTGACCGGCGGCAGCCAGGGTGGCGGGATCTCGATCGCGGCGGTGGCGCTCGTCCCGGATGTCGCGGCCGTGATGCCAGACGTCCCGTTCCTGTCCGATTTCCTGCGCTCGATCACGATCACCGCCCGGGACCCGTACACCGAGATCGCTCGGTACCTGAAGGCCCATCGCGACCACACCGAGCGGGTGCTCCGGACGCTGTCGTACGTCGATGTGGCGAGCCTCGGACGGCGAGCGACGGCGTCCGCATTGTTCTCGGTCGGCCTGATGGACGAGACCTGCCTGCCGTCCACGGTGTATGCGGCCTT
>JBJMNA010000147.1:0-15997 GCA_045804485.1 Chloroflexota bacterium | reverse complement strand
CGGGTCGGAGGTCGGCTTCGGCGTCGGCCTGGCGGTCGGCTTCGGGGTCGGCTTCGGCGTCGGCTCGGGCGCGGCCGGCGTCGGTGTCGGTGCGGGCTTGGCGGTGATCTTGATCGAGCCACCCGCGATCGACATCTCGCTGTGGTCCTTGGCACGCGCGGTGATGACGACGGCCAGCGTTCCGAGCGGCAGCCGGCCCGTCCAGCGGAACGTGACGCCGGCCGCCCAGTCACCACCAGCGACCCGGCTCATCCGGTAATCCTTCGCGCCGATCGTCGCCGTGACGTGCTCGGCCGGCGAGCCCTTCGCATCCTTATAGACGACGCTGATGACGATCTGCGTCTTCGGGGTTCCGGTCCGCGGCGTCACCGACACGCTCGAGAGCTGGGCGCTCCCCCCGGCGGCCGACATCGGCGCCGCCCACATGGCGAACAGGAATGCGATCACGGCACCGACCGCGATCGACGACCACGCTCGATGCGTTCTCCGTTGACCGTTCCCGACGAGCACGAATCAGCCTCCCGGCCCGGGCGATCGCCCGATGCAAGGTCGAGGATGTCCGGCGCCGGATGGACGGGCAATGGTACTGGGGTCCCTATCGGCGTCGCCGTCAGGCGACCGCGGACGAAGCGAGGACCGGAATCCGGTGCGCGCTGCCACCGTCGGGCGATGGGTCCGGTGCGGTCCGGACGGGCGCGTGGGCCGACCGCCGGGCCTCCATGACCCGGATTCCTCATCGCCTCGCCGGTGCGCCCGCCAGTACCGTCCGCGACATGCCCACCAAGACGATCTCCCCTTCGGCACGACGCCAGCCCGGATCGCTCCTGCTCGGGACGGCTTTCGGAGCGTGTCTCGTCGCGGCTGGGCTGTGCCTGGCGTTCCTCGCCCTGGCGACCCCGCTCGTGGCCAGCCTCGTGCCCGGCGGACGGTCGGGCACCATCCACGTCGCGCTCGGCCTTGGCATCTGGGCGCTCGCACTCGTGGCCGGCGGTGGATTCCTCGTGTCGGGGACGAACCGTCTCGCGGCGATCGTGGCGGCGATACGGTCACCGTCGCGCGGGCACTCTCCCGTCGCGGCGGCACTCGGCGTCCTGCCGCCGGATGTCTACGTCGCCAGCAACGTCGTCCTGAGCGCAGGACGACCGATCCCGGAGATCGTCGTCGGTCCGTTCGGCGTGGCGGTCGTCCACGAGCTCGGTCGTCCCAACGTGATCCGGCAGACGGGGACCACGTGGGAGCGAAAGACCGGGGAGGGCTGGCTCCCGACCGAGCACCCTCTCGATCGAGTCGAGCGAGACGCCGAGCGGATCCGCCACTGGCTGACCCATGGCGACCTGGACTTCGTCGTCCGTGTCTATGCCGCTCTCATCACCGCAGACACGTCGATGATGCGGTCACCCCTGTGCGCCGTCATCACCGAGGACCGAATCCCGGACTGGATCGCCGCTCTGCCGCGCCAGCGGACGCTCAGCGACGGTCGACGCGAGCAGATCGCGGGACGCGTTCGCGCGGCGGTGCCGAACTAGCCTGGCCGCCTCGACTGGTAGTCTGGTCGGGATGGGGGAGTAGCCCAGTCGGTTAGAGGCGCCGAGCTTATACCTCGGATGTCGGTGGTTCGAGTCCACCCTCCCCTACCACTTCAACTCGGGCCGCCCCGGTGGGCTGCCGCGAGCTCGCCGTCAGGGCCGGAGCAGACGTCCGGCGATCTCGCGGAGGGCGAGCGGTCGAGCTCCTCGACCCCGCCGGCGCGACGGCTCGGCGGTCGCGGCGCGCCCGACCTCGAGCTGGACCCCGCCAGGCGCGTAGGCGCGCGGAGGGAGGCTCGAGGCGAAGGCGCGTTCCTCCTCGGTCTGGTCTGCCTCGATCGGCAGCTCGTCGGGATCGAACGGACGGTCCTTGGTGTCTGCGACGCTTGGTGGTCGCGCATATGCCGGGGCGCCATACAAGGTAGGCAGCGCGACATGCTGCTCGTCTGTGGACACGCGCGAGTCCTCGTTGATGAGCGGCGCGACCGGAAAAGCCGGACGTGCCTGATGAAAAGTGCGGGCGGAGCGTACAGCGGATGCCGCGCGCGACGCTATCCCCGATTCGAGGCATCGCGCCGCTTGTGGTGCGCGCCCGCACCGATCAGCCGAGGAGCGGCCGGATGACCTGGACGGCGACGACCATCACGAGATAGGCGATCGGCACGGCCGCGAAGAAGCCGAGCGCCGCGCTCCAGCCATTCCGTCGAGAGACGGACCCGGAGCCCGTCGGCTGCGGCACGACGAGATATGTCACCACGCTGCCGATGACGAGGACGAGGACGATATAGACCGCGACGGCGAGGGTCCGGAGGTCGCCGCCCGGGAGGTGAGCGCCGCGGCTCAGGGCGACGTCATACGCCAGATACATGATCGCGAGGACGATCGCGACGCTCAGGCTGGCCGCGACTGCCCGGACGACCGGTCGAGGAGCATGGCGGAACTGCCGCCACCGGACCTCGGCCCACGATCGGCGCGGAGGGAGCGGCCGAGCGGTCGCGGGGTCCGGACGGTCCGTCATCCCTGGTCCAGCATCGAGAGCGTCCGTCGCGGCGGCAGCGTCTCGGGCGTGTGCGTCGCGAGCAGCTCGACGGTCTCCGCGACCCGATCGAGCTCATCGTCGGTCGTGAAGAAGCCGACGCTCAGCCGGAGCGCGTCCAGGCCTGGGATCGTCCGCGCGACGAGGAAGATGCGTGATCCGAGCTCGGCGAGCGCCGCCTCCGCGGTCCACCCACCGATCCGGAAGGTGACGAGCGTCGCCATCGCGTGACGCGGGGTCAGGACCGTCACGCCAGGGATCGCCGTCAGTCGATCGACCGCCGCGAGCGCCATGGCGGTCCCTCGGCGCTGGACGAAGTCGAGCCCGACGAACATCGACAGCCAGCCGATCGATCGCGCCATCCCGACAACGGACGGCCGGTGGAACCCGGTCGCCTCGAACCGCCGTGCATCGCGCCACCACGTGGCCTTTCCGGTGCCGTCGACCTCCTCGAAGCTGTACCAGCCGGCGAGTGACGGCGTGGGACCCTCGAGAGCGGCGGGCGCGACCACGAGCGCACCCATCCCTTCGGGTCCGAGGAGCCACTTCTGAGCCGGGACCGCGTACAGATCGGCGCCGAGGTCGCCGACGCGGAACCCCATGGCGCCCGCCGCCTGCGCGCCGTCGACCACGACCAGGGCGCCGCGCGAGTGCGCGATGTCGGCGATGGCGCGGACGGGCATGATCGCTCCCGTCGTCCACAGGACATGCGAGATCGAGACGAGCTTCGTGTCCGAGGTGATCGCCTCCTCGAACGCAGCGATGGTCCGCTCGTCATCACCGTCGTCGCCGGCGTCGACGAGCGCGAGGTCGATGGCGGCTCGATCCCGGAGCGCGTACAGAGGGCCGATCCCGCCGGCATGCTCATGGGCCGTCGTCACGGCACGTCCGCCGGCCCGCCAGTCGGGCAGCAGCGTCGCTGCGTTCATGCCGTCCGTGGTTGCGTGTGTCAGCGCCACCGCGCCGACATCGGTCCCGAGAACGGCCGCGACACCGGCCCGCGCCTCGTCCATCCGGGCCAGGAATTCCGTGTAGTAGTCGACGTGGGCGCGACCGACATCACGCTCGTAGGCCGCCATATCCGCCATCGCGGCAGCGGTCTCGGCAGGCAGCGGGCCGACCGATCCGGTGTTGAGGTAGATGCCTGCCGCGAGCGCCGGGATCGCCGTACGGACCGCCGCCAGCTTCTCCGGATCGGGCAGGGAGGGGTCCACCACGGCCCGTATGATACCGACCATGAGTGGCTTGGCCCGCCCAGAGCTCCTCGCCACCACCGAGTGGCTGACGGAGAATCTCCGCCGGCCGGAGACTCGGGTCCTCGACCTCCGCTGGCGCCCGGATGGCAGCGCGCGGCAGGTCCACGCCGCCGGGCACATCCCGGGCGCGTCCCTCGTCGACTGGCGTCGCGAGCTCGTCGACGACGGCGCGGACGGGGAGACGATCCTGCTGGCGTCGCCGGACCGCCTGGCCGACGTCGCGGCACGGACGGGGATCGGCGATGGCACGACGGTCGTCGTCTACGACGACACGCAGGGGCTCTTCGCGGCGCGCGCCTGGTGGAGTCTCCGCGCGTACGGCTTCGAATCGGTCCGGATCCTCGATGGCGGCTATCCGGCGTGGGTCGGCGAGGGCCGTGAGGTCTCGAAGGCCCACGTCGAGGTGGCGGCGACGGGTTTCACGCTGCGTGGACCGAACCGGATGAGACTCACGACCTCGGACGTCCGCGGCCTTCTCGGATCACCGGACGTGACGCTGATCGACGCCCGTGCGCCCGCGGAGTACCTCGGGTTCGAAGGCAACACGAAGCGCCTGGGGCACATCCCGGGTGCGGTCAACGTGCCGGTCGGAGGGACGAGCGAACCCGGTCATCAGCGTCTTCGCGACGGCGCGGCTCTTCGCGACATGCTCCACCGGGCGAACGTGACGCGCGGGCGCCGGATGGTCTGCTATGACGGATCGGGCGTCTCGGCGGCGAAGCTCGCGTTCGTCCTGACGCTGCTCGGCCATGAGGACGTCGCGGTCTACGACGGCGGCTGGGCCGAGTGGGGCAACCGGCTGGATCTGCCGGTCGATCGCTAGGACGTTCCTCGCACTCGCGCCCGGCCGTCGGGTGCCGGCCGAGACCCGGCCGTGACGAGCAGCTCCGACCCGTGCTGGAGACCTTCATACAGCGCGGTGACCGTCTCGACGGTGTCGATCTCGTCGACGGTCTTGTCCGGTCGGAGCCGGGCGATCCGCGGGAAGCGCAGTGAGAACCCGGAGCCGTGCCGCGCCGACCGGACGATGACGTCGAAGGCGATCTCGACGACGACGGTCGGCTCGACCTGGTGGTACCGACCGAACCGCGCGATGGTGTGTGCTTCGAACCAGCGCGTCATCTCGGCGATCTCGGCGTCCGTGAGGCCGCTGTACGCCTTGCCGATGTTGACGAGCTTGCCCGTCTCCGTGTCGCGGACGGCAAACGTGTAGTCCGACAGCACGCCGTGGCGCTTGCCATGCCCGACCTCGACGCCGACGACGACGCAGTCGATGGTCGCCAGCGCCTTCTTCATCTTCAACCAGCCCAGGCCCCGACGGCCCGGGACGTAGCGGCTCTCGGGGTCCTTCACCATCAGTCCCTCGTTCCTCCGCGCGCGGGACTCCGCGAAGGCTGCCTCGAGCGCGTCCTCGTCGGTGGCGACGATCAGGTGCGAGCGCTCGAACCGGCCGCCGGCGTGGGTCGTCGGGAGGTCGAGCGCGTCGAGGCGCGCCCGCCGCTCGGTCAGAGGGAGGCGAAGGAGGGCTTCGACCGGTTCGTCGCCGCCCGCCCCCACCGCCAGTGCGTCGAAGGCGACGAAGATGACCGGGACCTCGGCCTGGATCGCGGTGGACGGCGTCTTCCGGCCGAGCCGTGCCTGGAGCGCGATGAACGGCAGCACCATCCCGTCACGCCAGCCGAGGATCTCGCCGTCCAGGATCCCGTCCCAGCCGAGCGGTCGGGCGGCCTCGACGAGCTCGGGATAGCCGGCGCTGATGTCGTGGAGGTCGCGCGAATAGAACCGGACGTCGGTTCCCTGCTTGTGGAGCTGCGCGCGGATGCCGTCGTATTTGTCCTCGACCCAGACCTCGGGCCCGAGCCTCGTGATGATCTCGGCGGCGTCTTCGGCAGGCGAGGCGAGCATGAACTTGAGCGGATGGAACAGAGCCAGCTCGGCGGTGTCGAGCGCGTCGTCCCTGGCGAGTCCGGCAAGGCGGCCGACGTCGCCGACCAGCATCCCCGCCCACTTCACATCGTCGAGCGGGCGGTCGAATGCCTTGGCGATGGCCGCCTCGACGAGTCCCTCCCGCAGCCCGATCCGCAGGTCGCCCGACAGGATCTTGACGATGCCCTTCGCGGTCATGGGGTCGGAACGTTCGAGGAGCTCGCGCAGGATGGCGGACTTCCGCGCCGGACCCGATGCTGACTCGATCGCGCCGAACGCCGCCGCGACCTCGGGGAGTGTCGGGCTGAGCTCCGGCGGAGGCGCGTGGCCCGCGGTCGCGAGGACGTCCGCGACAGCGATCCCGAGGTCGGACGACCGGTCGTATGCCTCGCCGAGGGCCGATCTCGGGACGTCGGCGATCGCCGATACGGTCGTCGAGATCGCGGACCAGCCGAGACCGGCGGAACGAGAATCGGCCTCGGCGAACGGTCGTCCGGTGAGGAAGACCGCGGCGATCGGCAGCTCCTCCGCGGTGAGCGTCCCGAAGTAATCGGCGAGCATGGCCGTCTTCTCGGACGTGCGGCTCGTCGCGGCGAGACGCTCGGCCAGCTCGCTCCAGCGACGCATGGGTCGATGGTATACCGTGCCGGAGATGGCGCCGAAAGCGTGGTTCCCGGAGGTCCTGACCGGCGACAAGGTCGTCCTGCGCCGCCACGTCCCGGGCAACGTCGACGCGTTCCTGCGGTGGTACGCGGACCCCGAGATCGCGCGACTCGCCCGCTACCAGGCGACGCCGATGCGGCCCGAGGAGATCGAACGGTTCTTCGCCGCCCGCGTCGTCGGCCCCGATGCACTCGCGATGGCCGTCCACGAGAAGAGGACCGGCCGACTCATCGGGTCGTGTGCGTTCAGCCAGCTCGACGGCGAGAACGGCTCCGCGCTCTACCACATCACGATCGGCGAGTCCGACGTGTGGGGGATGGGCTACGGCACCGAGGCGACCCGGCTGATGATCGACCACGCGTTCGGCACGCTCGGGCTGCACCGGATCGCCCTCTACGTCTTCGAGTTCAACGAGCGCGCCATCCGCGCCTACACGCGGTGCGGATTCATGATCGAGGGCCGGTCGCGCGAGTCGATCTGGCGGGACGGTCGGTGGTGGGACGAGCTCGCGATGAGCGTGCTGGAGAGCGATTGGCGAAAGACGCGCGGCGCCGTGGACGCTGGTCGGGCGCTGCGGGAACCCGACCGGCAGGTCGACGAGCCGGTGGCGGCCGGGACGTCCGACAGGTTGCGCCGGACGCTCGGGAGATGGCGGTGACGACCGGGACACCGGCCGCCGCGACGGCGCGGGCCGAGGTCCGGGAGCTGATCGCGGCAAAAGGCCACACCGTCGACAACGCCCGCGCCGCGGTGGTGCGGCTCGACGAAGCGTTCGCCGCAGGCGACCTCGTCCGAACGCCCGCGATGAACCAGTACCTGGACGACCTGATGCAGGCGCTCGAGCAGGATGAGGGCGAGAAGCTCGGTGGCAAGAGCGCTGAGGCGGCGCGGTTCATCCTTCGCGCCGTCGACCGCGAGCTCGACAACGCCTGACGCTGTCGCAGCGGGCTCACGCCGAGATACCGGTCACGACCTCTTGACTCTCGGGTAGGACGAGGGTCCACGATGCCGGCATGGACGACGCGGACCTCCTGACGATCGGCCGATTCGCTCGGCTGTCGGGGTTGAGCATCGGAGCGCTGCGGCACTACGACGAGCTCGACCTGCTTCGCCCGGCCCGGACGGACGCCTTCACGGGCTACCGGCTCTATCGCCGCGACCAGCTCGAGCCCGCTCGGACGATCGTCCGGTTGCGCGACCTCGAAGTCCCGCTCGAGACGATCCGAGACTACCTGGCCGCGGACGACCCGGCCGCGCGCCAGGCGCTCCTCACCGACCACCGCGCACGCATCGAGACGCGCACGTTCCGTTTGCAGCGAGTCCTGCACATCCTCGGCCAGCTCACCACGGAGGACACGATCGCCATGACCACGAACGCGACCGGGATCACGACGGAGCTCGATACGGCGACCCGCCGGCAGCTCGCCAAGGACCTCTACAACCACACCTGGACGCTGCTTGAGAAGCCGGACCGGACCGCGGCCGAGGACGACGAGATGATCCACAGCGCCCACGCCTCGCGCTACCACTGGGGAGAGGTCCGCGTCGGCGAGCCGGTCAATCTCGCGCGCGGCGAGTGGCAGTGCTCACGCGTCTACGCGGTCCTCGGCCGAGCGGAGCCGGCGCTATGGCATGCCCGCCGGTGTCTCGCCCTCAACGAGGCCGGTGGCCACGCAGATTGGGACATCGCGTCGGCATACGAGGCGATGGCGCGGGCCTCCCTGGCCGCGGGCGACATGGCGGAGACGGCGGCATGGAAGGCGCGCGCGACGGAGGCCGTTGCCGCCATCGCCGACAAGGACGACCGCGACCTCATCGAGGGTGATCTCGCAACGCTGCCGTAACCCGCCGACGCATACACTCATGGGCCCCATCCCGCCCACCGGAGGCCCATACCGATGACCACCATCAAGCCCGGCATCCTGCTCTGGAGCCAGGCGGCCGACTGGAACGAGATGCTCGATGGCGCCAGACGCGTCGACCAGCTCGGCTACGCGCACCTCTGGACGTGGGACCACCTGTACGCGATCTTCGGCGACCCGTACCAGCCGATCTTCGAGGGCTGGTCGCTGCTGAACGCCTGGGCCAGGGAGACGAACGACACCCGCCTCGGGCTGCTCGTCGGCGCCAACACGTTCCGCAACCCGGGGCTCGTCGCGAAGAACGCGACCACGCTCGACCACGCCAGCGGTGGCCGCGCGATCCTGGGCATCGGCGGCGCGTGGATGGAACCCGAGCACCGCGCGCACGGCATCGACTTCGGCTCCGGCTTCGGCCAGCGGCTGGACTGGCTCGACGAGTCGGTCGGGGCGATGCGGCGTGTCCTCGACGGCGAGTCGGTGACGTCCGAGCCCGGCGGGCGGTACCGGTTCGATGATCTCCGTCACGCTCCGGCGCCGGTCCAGCCGCACCTCCCGATCATGATCGGCGGCAGCGGCGAGAAGAAGACGCTGCGGACGGTCGCGCGCTACGCGGACATGTGGAACGCGATGGGCTCGATCGAGAAGATGACGCACAAGATCGATGTGCTGCGCGCGCACTGCGACGCCGTCGGTCGCGACATCGCCGACATCGAGTTCACGCTCGGGGTGAAGCTGACGATCCGCGACGACCCGGCCGAGGCCGACCGGGTCTGGAGGGCGGCAATGGAGCACAACCGGACGCCGATGGCCGACGTCGCCGATGACGACACGTTCTGGAACGGCACACCCGAACAGCTCGCCGACCGGCTCCGGCCCTACGTCGACCTCGGCTTCCGGACGGTCATCTCCGAGCAGCCCGCCCCGTACGACGTCGAGACGCTCGAGCGGTTCATCGGCGAGGTCGTCCCGCTCGTGAGCTGATGCTTGTTTCCCGGCGGTTGCCGGGACCTGCTGTGCTGATGCCTGTGGACGGCATCAGCACGTGCCGAGCGCGGCCCGAGTGCAGGGCGCCCCGGCGAACCGCGCGGATAACGGCCGCCGCGTTTGATGGCGCATACAGCATCAGCGCCGGAGCCCTCTGAGTAGGGCTCGGAAATCAAGCATCACCGCTGTTCCCTGGGCGGGACACCGGTTGGGCGGCGGACCCGCATGCGGCGACGAGCGAGGCAACGACGAAGGCCGCAGTGGCGGCCCGACCTCGACCGGCGAGAATCTCCCGTTCTCCTTCCGGCTCGAGGGGCGGCCCCGCCGGCCTAGGCCGGCGGGGATCAGTTGCCGTGGAGGACGGAGGTCAGTGACCGCGGCCCAGTGGCTGCCAGGCGGGAACTGCGTGAAGTGCGGGCGCCGATGTAACGCGATGCTGATGGCTCCCATCGCTGTCCATGACATAGACGGGTCGGTCGGTGATGCCGAGGGCTCCGTAGTCGCGCAGGAACGCGATCTTCTTGCCGTCCGGTGACCACGCTGGTCCCCAGTCATCGCCCTGGACGCACGGCGAGGCGTCACCCGCGACGCATCCGCTGACCTGGTGATCGTTCCCACCATCGGCGTCGATGACCCAGATCCCGCCGTTGCCGAAGTCGCCGGCGTGGTAGGCGATCTTCGAGCTGTCGGGGCTCCAGTCGGGGACCTGGTCCTTCGGCGCAGTGCTGGTCGTGATCGGATGCGCGTTCCCGCCGTCGGCGTCCATCACCCAGACCTGTTCGTCGACCACCGCGTCAGCGATGGGGTCGTACACACCATGCATGAAGGCGATCCTTGTCCCATCGGGCGACCAGACGGGCAGGTCGTTGAAGCAACCGTCGTCGAGCCCGGCGCAGCTCGTCAGCGCGCGCAGGCCGCCGCCGGTCTTTGCGTCGACGGCATAGATCTCCGTGTGCTCATCCGTCCCCTCGGTCCCGCCGAAGGCGATCGTCGATGCGTCGGGGGAGAAGTCGGGGAAGGCCGCGAACCCACCAAGATGCGTGAGCTGCCGCTGCTTCGTTCCATTCGCCGTCATCGTCCAGATCTCCCAGAAACCACTCACATTGGCGCAGTAGGCGATGGTCCGGCCGTCTGGCGAGTAGGACGGACAGAAGTGGAACCCAGAGCCCTTGGTCAGCTGCTTCTGGCCTTTGCCGTTGGGGAGGATGCTGAAGATGTTCGAGCCATCGGTGCCCCGGATGCCGAACGCGATCCGGCCGTTGTGCAGGCCCGGATAGCTCGCGGACACGGGCGCGAGCGCAAGCCCGGCCAGCGCCGCAGCGAGTCCGATCGCCAGCAGGAGTGAGCGCATGCGACGCATCAGTGCCTCCAAGGTGGTGCGGCGGACCGCCATGGATGACGGAATGGGCCGTTGGAGCCATGACGCTCGGGGTGGCCCGATCCGATCTAACTGGGTCAGCCGGGCGGAAAACCCGCCAGTGGGAGGCGCAGGACGCGGTCGTTCCCGCCATCGATGACCCAGACCGAGCCCGAGGCCACGACCATGTCGCCGCCACCGCCGAACGTGTCGCCAGGCGACAGTTCGAGATCGACCGCGTTCGTCGTCGCCGAGATCCGTCCGAGACGTCCGGCATTGCCGTCGCCTGTGTAGATCGAGACCCACGGCACGCCATCGATGACAGCGGCGTCATGTCCCTGGTCACCAAGATCGACGGTGGTGACGACCGTGTTCGTGGCCGGGTCGATGCGCGTCATCACCTGCGTTCCGTCGCACGGCATGTTCCACACGACGGACGCGGTGACAGCGAAACCACCGCACGGGGTGGCCTGGTTCGGGATCGGGATGGTCGCCTGGATCTGGTTCGTCTTCGGGTCGATCCGGACCACCGTCTGGTCGTTGGGGATGTCGACCCAGATGCTGCCGAGCCCGCTCGCCAGCCAGTTCGGTCCGGAAGGGCCGGACGACCCGACCGTGATCGTCGCGACGACCTTGTTCGTGGCTGGGTCGATCCGTAGCACCTTGCCGTCATGCGTGTCCGCGACCCAGACGGCGGTGTCCGTTGCGAGGACGCCCTTCGGCGCAAGCCCAGCGTCGATCGTGGCGGACAGCTTCGAGGCCACGGGGTCGACATGGAAAAGCGTCGCCGTGTTCCACTCGGTTACCCACACACCGTCCTTGTCGGCCGCGATGCCCTGATAGAAGTCCGACGTCTGGCCGGTGGCGATCGGAGGCCCGAGAGCATTCGTCACCGGATCGATCCGCCGAACGACTCCGGTCTCGGTCAGGATCCAGACCGCCGTTCCGTCCGACGCGAGCCCCTGCGGCTTGCTCACGTCGACGGTGGCGATGGGCGTGATCGGGATCGCGACCAGTGCGCGTGGCGACGGCGATGGAGGACGGGTCGGGATCGGTGTAGCGGTCGGAGTCGGGCTGGGCGACGGAGTCGGGGTGGGCGCTGGCGCGATGCCGAAGCCGCCGCCAAGCATCCCGAACGCGAGGACCGCGACGAGAAGTGCCGCTGTCGCCGCCAGAGCGAACGCAGTCGTGCCCCGCGCGCGCCGTCCGCGCCCAGCCAGCCGCTCCCACGGGTAGACGCGCACCTGGCGGGACGACATCGTCCGGGCGAAGGCATCCTCGAGGACGGGTACCGGGATCGACCGCGGCGCCGCGTCGTTCATCCAGGCGCTCAGGGCGACGCCGAGGTCGAAGTCCGACCGATCGCCGCTCATGCTGTCCTCTCCCCGACGACGGGCTGCGCGGCGACCCTGTCGTCCGCCTCCAGCGCTGCACGCATCGCAGTGGTGCCGTAGCGGATCCGTGATTTCACGGTGCCGACCGGAACGCCGAGCGTCTCCGCGATCTCGACGTGGCTCATCCCGAACTGGTGCTGGAGGACGAGCGTTGTCCGCTGCTCGAGCGGAAGCCGGCGGAAGGCTCGGTCGATCCGCTCCGACTCTGCGAACCTCGTCGTCGGGTCCGCCGTCTGATGGTCGGACAGGTTCACGAGCGAGACTTCCGCGCGTCGTCTTGTGCGACGGCCCTCGTCGTAGCAGGCATTCACGACCATCCGTCGCAGCCACGCCTCGAACCGCTCGGGGTCGCGGAGCCTCGGCAGCTCGCGCCAGGCGCGAACGATGGCCTCCTGAGTGGCGTCCTGAGCGCGGTCGGAGTCGCGCAGGATAAGGCTCGCGAGAGCGTACAGGCGGTTGGCCGAGGCACCGATGAGCGCGCCGAAGGCGTCGTGATCCCCCCGCATCGCTCGCTCGACCTCCTCGACGCTCATCGTGTCCTCGGGGCTCGGTCTGCGGCTCGCATCGACGATGTGAGCTCCTGCCCGAAGGGCCCGTGCGATGAAGAGACGCCGCGAGCGGTCCGATTCGATCTAACTTCGGAAGGCGGCGGGTGCCGTGAACCGGGCGGCGAGGGCACGAGCGGCGTGGCGGCTGCCACCATCGACCCTCACGGAGGCGGGACGGCTGAGGAGACCTCGGCCTCGTCCCGGTCTCGCGACTATAGGCCCCATGCGTCAGACGGCACTTTCGGATCCGTCAGCCGGCGACTGACTCCAGGATCGCCCGCGCCTCGGGTGCCGTCGGGAGGCGTGGGGAATTCCGGATGGCCGCATCATCCAGGCTGTCCGTGACGAGCTGGTCGATCGCCGCGTCATCGGCCAGGCCGAAGTCGCGCATCGTCCGACGCTGGTCGATGTCGCGAAGGAGCTTCTCGATCGCACCGACCGCGACGGCGGCCGCGGTCGACTCCGATTCCGCACCCGACGCGACGCCGAGCGCGATCCCGACAAGCGCGAGCTCGCGGTCGCGGGTGCCGAGGTAGAAGCGAAGGACCTCGGGCAGGACCGCCGCCAGCGCGGTCCCGTGCGCGACCTTGCCGCGCGACCCGATCGAGTGACCGAGGGCGTGCACGAGCCCGACGCCGGTGCCGCTCGCCTGGCCGACGCCGGCGAGGTGCGATGCCATGAGCATCTGCGAGCGCGCCTCGAGGTCGGTCCCGTCAGCGACCGCCGCGCGCAGCCACGTGCCGACGGTTCGGACGACGCCGAGCGCCATCGCCTCCGCAAACGGGTTGGGGTTGGCCGAGAGGAGCGATTCGAGCGAATGCGTCATGGCGTCGATGCCGGTCGCGGCCGTCACGGCGGGCGGCAGACCGACGGTCAGGCGGGGGTCGAGGATCGTGGTCACCGGCAGGAGCGAGGGATGGCCGATGTAGTCCTTGCGACCGCGCTCCTCGTTCGTGATGACCGCGAAGCTGTGCGCCTCCGAGCCGGTCCCGGCGGTGGTCGGAACCGCCACGATCGGGCGGCCGGGGGTGAGATGGGGACCGTCGTACTCGAGCTCCCAGACGGGAAGGTCGTTGGTCGCTCGGAGGTCGATCGCCTTGGCGGCGTCCATCGACGAGCCACCACCGATCGCGACGACGACCGTGCCCTCGAGCCCGAAGTCCCGCAGCGCGGCCGCGCCGCGCTCGACGGTCGCGGCGGACGGGTTCGGCTCGACCTCGGCAAAGAGCCCGGTCCCGAGACCCGCCGTCGCCAGCCGATCTAGGATCGGATCGATCACGCCCGCCCGTCGGACGCCGGGGTCTGTGACGATGAACACCCGTGAGCCGCCGGCCGCGGCGACGACTTCAGGGAGCACCTCGATCGAGCCGACGCCGAATCGCACGCGGTTGCGCAGGACCATCTCGAACGACCGGTCCGCGAGCCGCGTCATGCGACCTCCACGACAGTGTCGGTCGAGGTGTCGCGTCGGACCGTCAGCCAGCGGCGGCAGCCGAACGCATGGAACCAGCGCTCGGTGGCCACGCCGTCGGGGTTCTCGAAGATCCACACCTCGTCGAAATCACGCGCGTCGGGGTCGGCGATCGAGTCCGGGACGGGACGGCGCTCGCCGCCGAACGTGAATTCGTCGATCGGTCGGCGCCCGCACCGCGGGCAATCGAGCCAGAGCATCAGCGGGTGCCCGCCGAGCCCTGGTCGGCCAGGACGTGATCGCGCGCGAAGCGGTCGAGGCCGAACGGGGCGATCAGCGCAGGCGGCCGGCCGGTCGCGATCAGCTCGGCCATCCCCTCGCCGCCCGCGGGGATCGCCTTGAAGCCCCATGTCCCCCACCCCGTCGTGATGACGAACCCGTCGACGCCCGTCGCGCCCATGATCGGCGAGAAATCGGCGGAGATGTCGCAGATCCCGGCCCACGTCCGCAGGATGCGCAGGTCACGCAGGAACGGGAGGAGCCGCGTCATCTTGTATGAGTACGAGCGCAACGCGGCGAACGAGGACTGCCGCGAGTACGACGGCTGCGAGTCGAACTCGGCGCCGATGAGCATCTGGCCGCGCTCGGTCTGCGAGACGTAGCAGGACAGCTCAGTCGAGGCGAAGATGGGCCCGAAGCCCTGCGCGTAGTCGTCGGTCACGAAGGCGTGCAGCGGATGGGTCCGGACGGGGAGTCGGACGCCGGCGTGGGCAGCCATCGCCGACACGCGGCCACCCACCGCCGACAGCACGATCCCGGCCTCGATCGCGCCGGCCGCGGTCTGGACGCCGGTCACCCGGCCGCCATCCCCGTCTCGGAGCAGGCCCGTGACGCGAGTGTGCTCGTGGATCTCCACGCCGCGCTTCGACGCGCCCGACGCAAGCGCGTACGCCACCCGGTCGTGTCGCGCCGTCGCCCCCTCGACGTGATGCGAGGCACCGAGCACCGGGTAGCGACCGCCGCCCGTCAGGTCCACCTGGGGGACGAGCTCCTTGATCTCGGCCGGGGTGACCATGAACGTCTTCGCGCCGCAGGCCGTGTTCATCTGTGCCCGCGCACGTTCGGTGCGCATGGCGGTCTCGGTGTGGGCGACCCAGAAGATGCCCTTGGTCTGGTGCAGGATCTCCGCGCCCGTCTCCTCCTCGAGGCCCTGGTACAGCTCGAGCGAGTGCTGGTAGAAGCGGATCGCCTCCGGGATCCCGTAGTTGGCGCGGATGATCGTGGTGTTCCGGCCGGTATTGCCCGAGGCGATGTAGTCGGCCTCGAGGACCGCGACGTCGGTGATGCCGTGGCGCGTGGCGAGGTAATAGGCGGTGGACAGGCCATGCCCGCCGCCACCGACGATCACGACGTCGTACGACTTCTTCGGCGGGCCGTCCGGCCAGCGGATCGTCGAGAGCGTGTCCGTGTACGCGCTCACAGGACGCGGCCCGCGAGTTCGTCCGCGTACGCAGCGGCCGTGATCAGGAGCGCATCGCCGTCGTCCGGCAGCCAGACGCGTGCAGGCACCTGTGCGACCGCGCCCTGCGCGAGCGTCGGCCGCTCTCGCGGGAGCGGCCATTCGAGATGATGCGCGATGACATCGATCGGGAGCCACGCGCCCACGAACCCCGTCTCCGCCTCGACGATGGCGTGCTCGTCGTCGAGCTCGACCGTCGCCGCACCGATCGCGAATGCGTCGTCGGGCGCCAGGCGGAGGACCGTGACGGCGCCCGATCCCTGCCAGTGGGCCCCATCGAGCGCGGCCGGATCGGCGACGACGCGCAAGCCGTGGAGGCGCTCAAACACGGGCACGATGGCCCTCGGGGTCGTAGAAGGGCGTGGCGGTGACGACCGCGCGACGGCCGTCGATCTCGACCTCGGTCGGGAACGGCGTTCGGCGGAGCCAGCCGAGCATGAGCGCCTCGCCCATGAGCGGCGAGAACCAGGAGCCCGTGACGTTCCCGACGACGTCGCCGCCCGACCAGATCGGCG
>JBJMNA010000146.1:0-12020 GCA_045804485.1 Chloroflexota bacterium | reverse complement strand
GTCCATCCCGGCGTGGGTGGCGACGCCGCGCGCCCAGAGCCCGGCATCGGAGTCGGCCAGGGCCATCCACCAGCGGTTCTCCTCGATCCGGAGGAGGACGGGGTCGTTGACGATGCCGCCGTCCTCTGCGGTCACGAGCATGTACTTGCCCTGTCCGACGGCGCATTTTGTGAGGTCCCGGCACGTCAGCATGTTCGTGAACGCCGAGGCGTCCGAGCCCGTGATCTCGACGATCCGCTCGACCGAGACGTCCCACACGGTGACGTCGTTGAGCAGCGCCCAGTATTCCTCGACCGGGTCGGCGTAATAGCCGGGCAGGTACATGTGGTTGTAGATGTCATATGCGCTGCAGCCCGCCTCGAGCGTCTTCTCGAAGAACGGCGAGCGGCGATACCACGGGCCGAAATAGAGGGTCGACGAGGCCTCCGTCGCGGGAGTCGCGAGTGGCGTTGTCATGGCACGGGATCCTCCTCGGGGGCTGGGCGGGCAGCCAGGTCGCGGCGGCGGTTGTGCCGGCGTTCCCCGGCTCCCCCGCCGACGACGACAGGTTCAGGAGCGACCGGGATCTCGGGCAGCGGCCGGTCGGCATCGACCAGGCCGGCCCGCATGATGCGGCGCAGCTCGGCGTCGATGGCGGCATCGGTCTCGAGCTGGCGGTAGGCCGCGAGCCGCCGGTCGACCTCCTCGCAGGCGCGCTGGTAGGTGTCCTTCGAGCCCTGCTTCATCCAGGCCTCGCGGTTGTCGCGGTCGACGATCGCGCTGGGGAGATAGAGCTCCGTCGGCCAATGGGCGGTCGTATGCGCGGCCATGATCAGGTGCTGGTCGGCCATGAGCTGGTCGACGAGATCGCTGACCGGCAGGTCGTCGTGCGGCACGACCTCGCGGACGAAGCGCAACGCCTGGCCGCACATCTCGTCGTCGAAGACGAGCTTCGGCAGCGAGAAGACGAGCAGGAAGTCAAGCATCCCAGGCCCCGAGACCGAGTTCACGCCTGCGAGCGCCGCGATGAGCGCGCTCCCGAACGTCTCCGCGCCCGCCTGCGCGTCGAGGATCGGCCCATCAGAGAGCGCCATGTATGACTGCGTCGGGAGGCCGAGCTTCTTGGCGACCGCGACGTATGCGGCGTCGAGCTGGAGTGCCTCGATGGCGGACATCGGCGATGACGCGATCTTCATGTGGAAGGTCGCCGGCGCGCCGCCGAACAGCACGGGTGCGCCCGGCCGGATGATCTGGGCCATCGTGATGCCGGCCAGGACATCGGCGGTGTGGAAGACGGCGGCACCGACCACGGTCACCGGCGCGATCAGACCCATCAGCGTCACCGGCACGATCTCGACGGCGATCCCGGCCTCGACGCAGTCGATGAGGTTCTGGCAGGAATCCTCGCTGTAGCGGAAGTTGCCGGTCGCCGTGATCGTGAAGATCGACATCGGCCGCGCGATCAGGTCAGCCCGGTCGTCGCGGAAGAGCTGCATCATCTCGACCATCCGCGGCACGCCGTGCTCGGTGAAGGCGCCCGACACGACCGGTTTCTTCGAGTTCGTGAGCGTCATGTACAGGCGCCACGCGTCCGACACGCCGGCCTCGATGTCGTCGTTGGTCGAGAAGGCCGTGGCGAGGTACGGGATGTTGACGAGGCCGTCCGCCAGCCGGACGTACTCGACGAAGTCGGTCGAGTTCGCCAGGCGGGTCTCGCCCGTCCGGTGGTCGAGGACCTTGAGCCCGGACGACCCCGGCACGAAATGGACGCGGTCGCCGCCGATGTCTGCGTGCGGCGCGCCGTCGCGGTCGTAGAGCCAGAACGATGCGGGCGCCGACGCGATCGCCGCCTCGACGACGTCACGTGGGAACAGGACGCGCTCGCCCGTCGCGTTCGTCGGCAACCCGTGCTCGAGCAGGCGCCGGCGCATCTCCTTGCCCCGGACCTCCATCCCGACGTCGGCCAGCACGCGCATCGCCTCATCGACGATCCGGTCGATGAGGGCGTCGTCGAGCATGTGGAGTGACGGCCGCATTCGGTTTCCTCGGGTCGTGACGGTTGCGGTGCTGCTGGCGGTAGCCATCAGCGTACCCGCCCTGATGGGGCGTCGGCGAGAGGTCCGGATGGGCGGGGCGGCATGGCCGCGATGGTCCGGGATGGGATTCCTATTGCCTGTGGCGTCGCGCCTGATGCGCCCCGGGGTTCCATCAGGCGCTACAGCCTCACAGCAGCCGCGCCACCAGCCGGTCCCGGGCCGCGCGGTCCGGAAATGCGAACACGATGTCCGAGGCTGCCGGGTGCAGCTCGAGCGCCGGATCGCTCCGGCCGACCCGGCACAAACGGACCTCTCGGATGGCGGCATGCTGCCGAAGCCGTGTCGTGCGCGCGAGGTGCGTTGCGTCGTCGGCGAGTGTGAGGTCGTCCATGTCGGTCGCGTCCGACGACGGCGTCACGACCACCGTCGCCGACCGTGCGTCCTTGCGCTCGACGATCTCCTTGCCGATCCGGCCGCTCCAGCGGACCGGGACCGGTTCGCCGTCGGCGACCTGCGCGCGGAAGAACTCGGAGCGTCGATCGCCGCGGATGACGGGATAGCCCAGGCGTCGTCCGTAGAGGAGGATCAGCCCGAGGACGGCCGGCGTGAGGTAGAGCCAGATCGGTTCGTTGACGCGCGGAACGGCCGGGATATCGGCCGCGATCGAGCCGGCGTTCCCCGTCGCGGTGTACCGCGGCGAGACCTGGCCCGTGACCATCGCGTGGCCGTCCGGGAGGTCCGCGTCGGTGATGACGATCACGTACAGGCTGGGATCCTTCGTGTCGTGGAGCTCGTACAGCCCACCGAACGCACTCGAGGTGCGATGGAGGTCGCCTTCGAGCCGACCCCAGGAGGTCATCGCTGGGATCCGCTCGAGGCGCATGTCCTCGAACGACAGGTCGGTCGGCCGATGCGACGTCGAGACAAGGGTGATCGGGATGGCGGTCAGCACGAACAGCCCGAGGGCGACCCACGTGACCCGGCGCCGTGAGCCGCCGACGAGCCGTCGGACCGTCGCGGCGTACCAACCGGCGGCTGCAAGGAGTCGGTCGACGAGCGCCGTCATCGGGGGGCGAGCGCGATGCGGAACTTGCGGCTCGGGCGCCAGTGGAACCCCGAGAACTCGCGCGGCCCGTCGCTGACAACGCTCCAATCGAAGCCGCGGACGAGCTCGTCGACGAAGATCCGCCCGACAGCGAGCGTGAGGGCCTCCCCGAGACACGACGTCCGCGTGGTGACGACCCCGAACGGCGAGTACGCCTCATGGTCCGGTCGGGCCGCGATGAAGCGGTCCGGGTCGAACCGGTCCGGGTCCGGGAACATCGCGGCGCTGCGATGGCTCTCGCGGACGCAGATCCGGATCCGCCAACCCTTCGGGATGAGGAACCCGGCCCACCGGATGTCCTCGGTCGCCCGCCGGGTGATGAACTCGCTCTGCTCGAGACGGAGCGTCTCCTGGACGACGTGGCGGGCGAGTGCGGATCGCGGTTCCTCTGCCCGCAGCCGAGCGATCCACTGCGGGTTGTCCGTCAGCATCCGGACGATCCAGGCGAGGAGACCGCCGAGGTCGCCGCCCGCGGCGTGATTGAGGAACACGAAGTTCCTCAGCAGGATCGCCTCATCGACCGAGCCGTCCGCCGTCGCGAGCGCGGCGCCGTAAAAACCGGCAGGAGTGCGACGCAGGATCGTCGCCTCGGTCTCCTCGATCGCGGCGAGCACGGTCCTGCGCGTCGAGCGCCATGCTCGTCGCGGGTCGATCACCCGGTAGAGCGACACGAGGCGATCGGCCTCCGGGTCGTCCGGCGCGAACCCGAACAGCAGCCGAAGCAGCACGCGACAGGCGATCTCGTCGGTCGTCTCGCTCGTCGACGTGGTGCCGTCGAGGTGACGCCTGACGATGCGCGCGATGTCCGCCTCGGCGTCGCGGATGATCGCGCCGGTCACGCCTCGGCGCATCGCCTGCCAGTACGTCCTGTGGTCGTCGGGCGCCATGTACCGCACGAAACCGCCCTCGATGAAGCTGCTGAATCGCGCCGGCGGCGTGTCGAGCGCTGCATCGTGGTCGCGCAGGAGCGCCATCCCTGCCCGCAGATCGACGATGCAGACCGTCGGGATCGTCACGTGCCTTGTCTTGAAGACCGGACCGTACCGGTCGGCCTGCTTCCGATAGAACTGGTCATCGACCCACGGCCCGACCGAAGCGACCGACAGCGAACCAGGCGGCAACGCTCGCGCGCGGCCATATGCCGGCCGCGCTTGCCACCACAGCGCGACCATCGCGGCGGCAGCCACGAGCGCGGCCGGCCGGAGCAGCCACGGCGCGACGATCGCGACCGCGACGACGGCCAGGGCATACGCGGTCAACGAGACGGCGACCGCGACGGCGAGCTCCGGTGAGCCGCCGAGGCGGCCCGCGAAACCGGGCGTCAGCGCCAGCCGGACGAACGGCCAGGCAAAGACACCGAGGATGGCGAGTTCGATGACCGTCTCGACCGCCGACAGCGTCAGCCGCCTTCCTATTCGAGCGTGACGCGCTCGTGCCAGTGCGGGACGTGCGTCGCGAAGCCGAGCTCGCGAACCTTGGGTTCCAACGCGATCTGCGCCTCGGGGTCGCCGTGGACGAGGAACACGCGGCGAGGATACCCCGGGTCCCCTGGTCGCTTGCCCTGCGCGAATCCGCGCAGCCAGTCGAGGAGCTCGCTCTCGTCCGCGTGGGCCGAGAAGCCGCTGATCGAGCGCGTCTTGCAGCGGACCTGGCGGACCTCGCCGTCGAGCTTCACCGTCTCGGCGCCAGCCTGCAGATGCGCCCCGAGCGTGCCCACACCCTGGTAGCCGACGAACAGGATCGTCGCGTTCGGGTCGTCGATGAGGTGACGCAGATGGCCGACGACGCGGCCACCGGTGAGCATCCCGTTGCTCGCGACGATCATGTACGGGCGCGGCGCGTGTTCGATCGCCTGCGAGGCCTTCACGTCGTTGGTGATGATCTGGTTCGGGTAGTCGAGTGGCGTGCCGCCGTTGCGGAGGAGCTGGTCGGTCGCTTCGTCGTAGTACTCGGGGTGGTGGCGGTAGACATCGGACGCCTTCGACGCCATCGGCGAGTCGAGATAGAGCGGAAGGAGCGGGATCTCGCCGCGGTCGATGAGCCGGTCGAGCTCCCAGACGACCTCCTGGGTCCGCCCGATCGCGAACGAGGGGACGAGGAGCACGCCGCCGGCATCGGCCACCATCCGGATGGTCTCCGCGAGGATCTTGATCGCCTCGTCCTCGGGCTCGTGCTCGCGGCCACCGTAGGTCGACTCGACGAGGACGTAGTCGGCATCGGTCATCGGCGTCGGATCGCGGAGGATCGGCGTCCCCGGCCGCCCGAGATCGCCCGAGCAGACGATGATCCGCTCGTCGCCGCCCTCGGTCTCCTGGATCCGGAGCCGGATGATCGCCGAACCGAGGATGTGCCCGGCGTCCTGGAAGGTCGCATGGATCCCGGGCGCGACCTCGATCTCGGTCCCGTAATGGATCGCTGCGAACTGGGCGAGCGACCGCTCGGCATCCTTGGCGGTGTAGAGCGGCTGGTCGAGGTCGATGTCGAGGTGTGGCGGCTGAGCACGCAGCTGTGCCTCGGGGTCCGTCGGCCAGCCAGGGCGGCCGGGTTCGATGCTTGTCGGAACGTGCTCGCCGCCATCCGGGGTGGGTGCTGCGGCGGCGGCCGGCGCCGCAGACGTCGTCCCGGCAGTCGCCTCCTTGGCCGCCGCTGCCGCCTCGTCACTGTCCTCGGCCAGCCCGACCTCGCCGGTCGCGGCCAAGGCCATCGCAGCCTCGTACTGGTCGGCTTCGCGCTTGTCGTCCGCCGCGACCTTGTCGGGATGACGCTTCTCCCAGCGTGCTTCCCGCTTCGCGAATTCCTCGTGGAGCTTTCCCGAGTCGAGAAGCACCAGCGTGGCGAGCTCCACAGTCCCGGCCGTCGCGTGGATCTTGCCGCCGTAGCCATCCTTGACGAGCAGCGGCAGCAGCCCGCAATGGTCGAGATGGGCGTGGGTCAGGAGGACCGCATCGATCTCCTTCGGGTCGAACGCGAATGGGATCCGGTTGCGGATCGATTCGTTCGGGCTGCCCTGGAACATCCCGCAGTCGATCAGGATGCGCGCGCGGTCCGTCGTGAGCAGGAATTGGGAGCCGGTGACCGTCGTGGCACCGCCCAGGAACTGGATCTGCATGCTCGCATGGTGACAGCCGACGGCGACCGGCGCGTATCCTGCCGAGCGCATGGACATCGCGGCCGTCGAACAGTCCTTCGAGGACCTCCTTGCGGCGTTCGGCGATCTCGTCGTCGCGAGGACGCGAGGCGACGCACCCGGGGCGCCGCGGACGGTCCCGGTCCTGGTGCGCCGGTACCGTGCCAGGCGCCGCGCGTTCGCGACCGCGTTCGCGGAGGTCGACGCGTCACGGCTCCGAGGCGAGGACGTGCGCGCAGCTGAGAACATGCGCGGGACGGTCGCGTGGCTGGATGATCTCGAACCCACCCCGGGCGCGGCCGCAACCGCCAGCGTTTCCCACGACGCATCGGTACGACGGTTGCGCGCCAGCGTCGTGCGGCGGTACGGCGCCGCGGCGGCCGCGATCACCGTGGGCGCGGAGCGAATGGACCGGCTGACCGTCCTGGCGCGGCTCGCGACCGAACCCGATGCGGCCACGCGCCGCGCTCTGTTCCTGGCACTCGAGACGGTCTGGCGATCGGTCGATGGCGACGGTGGCAACGCGAGCCCGTATCGCGCGCTCCTGCGGGCGAGCGCCGCTCGATGGTCCGCGGAGGGTTCGCCGATCGAGGCCAACGCGACATCGCTCGGGCTGCCGGAAGGATCCATCGAAGGGACGCTCCACGAGATCCTCGCGTCGTGGCGTGCGCTCGTCGGCCCCGATCGCGTGGAGCCATGGGACTACTGGTACACGGTCGGTGGCGCCGCTCGGCAGCTCGAGCCGCTCATCAGCGCCGTCGGGATGGTCGCCGCGAACCACGCATACCTCGCCTCGCTCGGCGCCGACCCCGACGCGCTCGGGATCTCATACGACGTCGTCTCACGTCGCGGGCGCCCACTCGTCCCCGTCGCGTTCACGATCGGGATGGGCGTGCGCGACGGGATCGCGCGACCGCCGTGGGTGTTCGCGACGTACGAGGTCGGGAGTCTCGGCAATCTCGTCGAGCTCCTCCACGAGAGCGGGCACGCCCTCCACTACGCGGCGATCCGGGCGCGACCGGCGTTCGCCGAGTGGACGGATGGCGAGACGGCATTCCTCGAGGGAACGGCGGACGTCGTCGGCTGGGACGCGACCGAGCCCGACTGGCAACGTCGGTGGCTGGGAGCGGCAGCCGACCGGCGCGCCGCCCTGCTCGACCGGTATGGCGCGGTCATGCTCGATGTCGCCTGGGCGCTGTTCGAGCTCGAGCTCCACCGCCATCCCGACCGCCGGCCGAACGATGTCTGGACCGAGCTGACGACCGACGGCCTCGGCATCGAACCGCATCCCGAGTGGTCGTGGTGGGCGATGCGCGGTCAGCTCGTCGAGCAGCCGGGCTACATGGCCAACTACGCGCTTTCCCCCATCGTCGCCGCCGCGATCCGCGCCCGGACGCTCGAGGTGAGAGGGTCATGGATGACCGGCGACCCGGGTTGGTACGCGTTCATGTCCGAGCGGCTGTTCGCGGCGGGCGCGTCACGGGCGCCCCGGGATCTGCTCGAGACGTTCCTCGGCGAGCCGTTGACCGCCCGGCCATTGCTCGATGACCTCAGAGCGGGATCAGAACCAGCGCATCCACCGCGACCGCCAGGAACAACAGGCTCAGATAGCTGATCGAATACTTGTAGAGCCGGATGGCGCCCGCCGTGGACGCTTCTTCCGACGAGCCGCGGCGCCACAGGCCGTACGCCTGCCACAGGAAGATGGCGCCGAGGCCGACCGCCGCGACCAGGTAGATGAGACCCATCCGCCCGACGGCGAACAGGACGAGTGAGATGGCGACCATCAACACGGTGTAGAGCCCGATCTGGCGTGTCGTCTCCGGGATCCCCTTGACCACGGGCAGCATCGGCACGCCCGCCGCGGCGTAGTCCTTGCGGATGCGCAGCGACAGCGCCCAGAAATGCGGCGGCGTCCAGTAGAAGACGAGCAGGAAGAGCAGGACCGCGGGCATCCCGACATTGCCCGTGACCGCGGCCCAGCCGATCACCGGCGGGAGCGCGCCGGCAGCGCCGCCGATGACGATGTTCTGTGGCGTCGAGCGCTTGAGCAGCATCGTGTAGACGACGACGTAGAAGCCGATCGCGAGCAGCGTGAGGAACGCGGCGACGAGGTTGACGAAATAGACCATCACGAGGAACGACAGCACCCCGAGCACGATGCCGAAGACCACCGCCCGCTCGGGCTCGACCTCGTGTGCCGGGAGCGGACGGCGGCGGGTCCGCGTCATCAGGAGGTCGATGTCGCGGTCGAGGTAGCAGTTGATCGCGTTCGCGCTCCCGGCCGCGAGCGTGCCGCCGATCATCGTCCAGAAGACAAGGCCCGCCCAGTCGCCCCAGTCGACACCGGCCACCGCACCCGGCAGCTCCCGCGTCGCGAGGACCATCGCGGGGACCGTCGTCACGAGGAGGAGCTCGATGATCCGCGGCTTCGTCAGCGCGATGTATGCGCGGACCGTGTCGCCCGTCGTGTGGCCGCCGGCCGGCGCGATGTCGGCGTCGGTGTCCGCGACGCGACCGCCGGTCCCTGCGCCGACGCCCACCCTGGCTGTGTAGTAGCTCGTCACCGTGAGCCCGGTGAGCATCGCCCAGATGACGGCCCCGAGCGCGAGGTGGAGCGTTTGGGTCCATTCGTCGAGCTGGGTCAGCACCTGCGCACCGCCGACCACGACCTGGATGGCGAACAGCGCCGCGGCGCCCAGTGACAGCCGGACGAGCGTCGGATGGTCGCGCTGTGTCCGCCACGCGGCCACGGCCAGCGCGACGACGATGGCACCGACGACCGCCGCGACCCAGCGATGGAGCACGTGCGCCGCGGTGACGTCGGTCACGGCCGGAAGCAACGAGCCGTTCATCAGCGGCCAGTCAGGGAAGACGAGCGCGGACGCGGTCGCGGTGACATGCGACCCGAAGAGGAGGAGTGCGAAGGTCGCGCCGGTCGTGAACGCCGCGAACAGCGTGAACCGCTGGCTCGCTCCGCGACCGCCGATGCGTGCCGGATAACCCGCCCGGACCGTCAGGAAGACGAGCAGCGCGACGAGCGTCAGCGCCGTCGCGAGATGCGCGGTCACGGACTCGCCGCTGTTTCCGAGCCGCACGGTCTCGCGGCCGAGCCACGCCTGGAACCCGACCAGCGCGACGGCCGCGAGCGCAGGCCAGAGGATGGACCGACGGTCGCGATAGTCGCGAAACGCCAGGATCGCGAGCGCGAGGATCTCGAAGCCGATGACGACCGCGACGGTCCGATGGATCCACTCGATCCATGCCTTGGTGTCGCCGAGCGACGGGATCAGCTGGCCGTGGCACAGCGGCCAGTCGGGACAGCCAAGCCCCGAATCGGTCGCGCGGACGATGACACCGATCGCGACCAGCCCGAGAGCGGTCGCGAGGGTCAGCGCGGCAAGCTTCTGGAAGCGGTTCACGGGGCGCCATTCTACCCCGGCGGCGGCTTCCGGCCGCCCGCGATACCCTGTCGGCGATGGCCCCCAGACGCTGGCTCCCGCTCCTGGTCGTGCTCGCCCTGATCGCCGCCGGGTGTGCGTCGGGCGGTGCGTCGGCAAGCGTCTCGGTCGCGCCGTCGGGGCTCGCGGGTTGGGGACCGCCGGCGACGCCGCCGAAGCTGACGCCGGTCCTCGTCACGAATGGCATCGGCAAGGGCAAGGCACGGATCCTGTTCCTCTACCTCGACTCCAAGAACGGGGTCGCCAGCGCGCCGGACCGCAGCGCGAAGGTCTCGTTCTACGACCTCGCGACGGACCCGGCGAAGCCGGTGGCGACAGAGGACGGCGAGTTCGTGTGGACGATCGAGAACGAGCGCGGGATGTACGTGGTCGACACCGACTTCCCGACGGCGGGCACGTGGGGCGCGGAGTTCACGACCGCGGCGCCGGATTCGCCGGCCGAGACGGTCCGGCTGACGTTCGACGTCCGCGAGTCACTCCCGACGGTCGCGGTCGGCGCCAAGGCGCCAGCCTCGAAGACGCCGACCGCCGCCGACGTCGGCGGCGACCTCTCGCAGATCTCGACCGACCCGAAACCCGACGCGGCGTTCTACAAGACCTCCGTCGCTGATGCCCTCGCTGCGCACAAGCCTTTCATGCTGGTCTTCGCGACACCGAAGTTCTGCACGAGCCAGCAGTGCGGCCCGACGCTCGATCACTTCAAGCCGATCGCCAAGGCCAATCCCGACGTGACGTTCATCAACGTCGAGCCATACAAGCTCAAGGTCGTCGACGGTGCGCTCCAGCCGGACCTCGACGCGAACGGCCAGCTCCAGGCGACGGCGGTGACGAACGAATGGGGCCTCCTGTCGGAGCCCTGGATCTTCGCGGTCGACCGCAACGGCGTCGTCCAGGGATCGTACGAGGTGACGATCACGCCGTCGGAGCTCGACGCGATCCTGCCGGTCATCACCGCCGCCGGCTGAGCCCCCCGACCGAGCGTCAGCTCGCGTCCTCCAGCCGGATCGCCGTCCGGACACCACCCTCGGTCCTGTACCAGACACGGACGGGCTGGCCGGTCGCCTGGTGTTCGACGAGGTGCCCGGGCGGGAACTCCGTGCCGTTCTCGAGATTGCCGAGCGAGAAGGCGAGCGTCCCCTGGTCGGTCGTCCGCAGGTCGAAGCCCGTCACCTTGTCGAGCCCGCCCGACTGCACGCCGACGATGACACCGACGGCAGCCTGGGCACCGGCCGGTGCTCCGGGGTCACGGACGGCCGTCCCGCCGAGAAGGAACGCCGCGGCGCCCGTCAGGGCGATGACGGCGACGAGCGCGCCGATGAACAGGTTCCGGGTTCGTGGGTCCACGCTCGGGCAGGATCAGGAGGCGGCGGCGCCAGTGCTCCCCGGCGCGTGGAGCGGCGTGCCATCCGCGCACCGCGGACACGTGGCGGGACCGGGTTCGTAGGTCGGAAGATCCAGCTGCCACAGTGAACGAAGCGGGTAGACGCGGCCGGTCGCGGGCGACGTCAGCGTCGTCCGGCCGCCACTCCTGTCGACGAGCACGACGCATTCGACGATCTCGCCGCCCATCGCCTCCACCGCGGGCAGCATCGCCAGGAGCGACCCGCCGGTCGTCAGGATGTCGTCGACGAGCAGGACCTTCTCTCCGGCCGCGATCCGGAACCCGCGCCGGAACTCACGACGCGTGACGCCGTCGTCGCCGCGGACCTCCTCGGCGAAGATGCTCCGGACGCCGAGCTGGCGTGCGGTCTCGAACGCGAGGATGACTCCGCCGGTCGTCGGCCCGGCGACGAGGTCGACCATCGTGTCCGCGTCACGGCCGCGCCCGTGGTCGGCGAAGTAGGCGCACAGCTCGCTGGTGGCTGCCGGATCCTGGAGCACCTGGAACTTCTCGACGTATGCGTCGCCATGGCGCCCGCTCTTGAGCAGGAAATGGCCGTCGCGCAACGCACCCGAGCTTCGGAACAGCGATTCGGTCTTGAGAGCGATGGCCTTGCGGATGGCAGGGTCCAGGGCAGGCAGCACGGTCGTCATCACCGGAGTCTACGCGGGGCCCACCGAAACCGGCATGCATCCGAAACCCCGACGGTGGCGTGGAGGGCGCGCCCGCCGCGCTGCCGTGACCAGACTCGCGACATGGAACTTCTCGTGGCGATCGTGCTGCTCGTGACGATGACCTACCTCGACCGCAAATCGAAGCCGTGAGCGCGTCGAGAGCAGAGAGGACGATCGCGACCGACCCCCAGTCCGTATCCCTGGTGGTGACGGTCTGGCAGCGCATCCGCGCCCATGACCTGCCCGGCCTCTCCGCC
>JBJMNA010000145.1:0-7247 GCA_045804485.1 Chloroflexota bacterium | reverse complement strand
CCATCAGGACGGCATTCGCGCCGAGCACATCACCGGCTGCCTGCGCCGCGGACAGCGCCGCGACATCGACGAGCAGGGCCTTCGCGGTCGCCTCCTGGACGTTCATGACGGACCGGATCTGGCCGGGGATCTTCGGCTCGATGTTGTGGCATTGGTCCAGCATGAACGCGACGCCTGAGTCGGCGTCGAGCGCTCCGGCCTTCACGACCTCGTGCATGATCCGAAAGAGCTGGAACGGGTCCGCAGAGCCGACCATCAGGTCGTCGTCGGCGTAGAAGCGCGAGTTGAAGTCGAAGCCGCCGAGCCGGCCGGCGCGCAGCAGGGACGCGACGATGAACTCGATGTTGGTGCCCGGGGCGTGGTGCCCGGTATCGACCACGACCATCGCCTTCGGCCCAGCCGCGACGCACTGGATGTACGAGGTGCCCCAATCGGGCACGTCCATCGTGTAGAACGACGGCTCGAAGAACTTGTACTCGAGGACCATCCGCTGGTCCGGTCCGAGACGGGCATGGACCGCGGCGAGTGCTTCGGCAAGCCGGTCCTGGCGCCCCCGGATGTCGTCCTGGCCCGGGTAGTTCGTCCCATCCGCGAACCACAGCTTGAGGTCGCGCGACCCGGTCGCATCCATGATGTCGACGCAGGCGAGCAGGTGATCGAGCGCCTTCCGGCGGACGCCGGCGTCCGGATGGCAGACGCTGCCGAGCATGTAGTCGTCGTCCTGGAACGTGTTCGAGTTGATCGTCCCGAGCGCGACCCCGCGGTCGGCCGCATGGCGGGCGAGATCGGCGTAGTCGTCGACGCGGTCCCAGGGGATGTGCAGCGCGACCGTGGGGGCGACACCCGTGAATCGGTGGACCTCGGCGGCGTCCGCGATCTTCTCGTACGGATCGCGCGGGACGCCCTTCTGCGCGAAGACCTTGAACCGGGTCCCCGAGTTGCCGAACGCCCACGACGGGAGCTCGATCCGCTGGGACCGGAGAGCCGCGACGACGGCCTGATCAGTGGTCACGTCTGCCTCCGTCGCCCCGCCGGGCGGGTCTTCATCGGATGCCTCGTCCGCCCGATCGTACGCGCCACACGAGGCTGGGATCCGACCCGGGCGGCGGCGCCAGGGAGATGGGCGCCGGAGGAGGCTGGCGTCCGAACGCCGCCGCCCGGGTCGGTTGCCGAGAACAGTGACACATCTTTCGATTGGTTTCAATTACCTTCTTGACAATTGCGTTCTGGTCCGGCCTACTGTGGGCTCGATAAGGAAACGAAACCCTTTCGGCGCCAGTCGTCGCCCGTGTCCCCACCCCGAGGAGAGGCGTGACCGCCACAGCGAGTGAGCCCGCGAGCGACGTCTTCGCCCGCGAACGGCAGGAACGGATCGCCCGCATCGTCGACGAGCAGGGCCGTGCCCGCGTCACCGAGCTCGCATCGCAGTTCGGTGTCTCCGCCGTGACGATCCGCAAGGACCTGATCGCTCTCGAGTCGGACCGGCGTGTCGTCCGGACGCATGGGGGCGTCATCGCCATCGACCGCAGCCGGCCGGAGCTCGCGTTCGAGATCCGCGAACGGCTCCAGGCGGACGAGAAGAGCCGGATCGGCGCCGTGGCGGCGACCCTCATCCATGACGGGGAGAGCATCGTCTTCGATGCCAGCACGACGGCCCTGTCCGTCGCCCGACACCTGAAGGCCCGTGGCGGCTGGAGCGGGCTGACGGTCATCACGAATGGGCTCCGGCTCGCGTCCGAGCTCGCCGGCCACCCGGGGATCAGCGTCCTGATGCTGGGCGGGCGGGTTCGGTGGGAGGCGCTCTCGGTCGTCGGTCAGCTCGGCGATGGGCTTTTCAGCCGGATCAACGTCCAGAAGGCGTTCCTCGGCGCCGCCGGCTTCACCGTTGCGTCCGGGCTCGCGGACGCCACCGAGGAGGAGGCGCAGATCAAGGAGGCGATGGTGACGGCGGCCCGCGAGGTCATCGCCATCGTCGACCACACCAAGTGGGAGCACGCGGCGTTCGCGACCTTCTGCCCGACCGAACGGCTGGACATCGTGCTGTCAGACGAGGCCGCTCCGCAGGCGATGGTCGAGGAGCTGATCGGCCGCGGCATCGAAGTGCGACTCGTCGGAGGGGCGATGACCCCCCAAGGCGCGGCGTGACCGGCACCGCCGCCCCGCGCGCCGAGCTGCGCGGGATCTCCAAGCGCTTCGCCGCGACCCAGGCGCTCGACGACGTCTCGCTCGATCTCGCCCCGGGCGAGGTCCACGCCCTCGTCGGCGAGAACGGCGCGGGCAAGAGCACGCTGGTCAAGATCCTCGCCGGCGTCCACCAGCCCGACAGCGGGACGATCCGCCTCGACGGACAGGACACGCAGATCAATGGCCCGGCGCAGGCGAGGTCGCTCGGCATCGCCGTCGTCCACCAGGAGCCCCGACTCTTCCCCGACCTGACCGTCGCCGAGAACGTCTTCATCGGCCACGCCCCGGCGGGGCGCTTCGGCGTCCTCGACTGGGGTGCGACGCGCCGCGCCGCCCAGGCGCTGTTCGATGAGCTCGAAGTCCATCTCGACGTCGGCGCGCCCGTGCGCGGCCTGTCGATGGCCGACCAGCAGCTGATCGAGATCGCGAAATCGCTCTCCGTCGACGCCCGCGTCCTGATCCTCGACGAGCCGACGGCATCGTTGTCGGCCCACGAGGTCGAGCGCCTGTTTTCGATCGTGCGGGCGCTCCGAGCGCGCGACGTGTCCATCCTGTTCGTCAGCCACCGGCTCGACGAGGTGTTCGAGCTGTGCGACCGCGCGACGGTCTTCCGCGACGGGCGACACGTCATCACGACGCCGACGGCCGACCTGACGACGGCCGACCTCATCCGGCACATGGTCGGACGCAGCGTCTCGCTCTTCCCGAAGGTGGAGACCCCGATCGGCGAGGTCTTCCTCGAGGTCCGCGGCCTGACGCGGATCGGCGTCTTCCGCGACGTGTCATTCGACGTCCGACACGGCGAGATCGTCGGGATGGCGGGATTGGTCGGTGCGGGCCGGACCGAGGTCGCTCGCGTCCTCTTCGGGATCGACCAGCGCGATGCCGGTGAGGTCCGGCTCGACGGCGCACCGGTCAGCTTCGCGACGCCGTCCGCGGCCATGGACGCGGGCATCGCGTACCTGCCGGAGGACCGCCACCAGGAGGGTCTGGTCCTCGACTTCTCGATCGCCCAGAACG
This sequence comes from Chloroflexota bacterium, assembly GCA_045804485.1. GTDB lineage: Bacteria > Chloroflexota > Limnocylindria > Limnocylindrales > CSP1-4 > SPCO01. The sequence continues at coordinate 4,043 of JBJMNA010000145.1, read as the reverse complement.
TCACCCTGCCGATCCTGCCGCGGCTCTTCCCACGGTTCCTCGTCGATACGACCACGGAGCAGCGCGTCGCGCGCGACTACACCGAGCAGTTCAACGTCAAGATGATCGGCGTCGAACAGATGGTCGGGGCGCTGTCCGGCGGCAACCAGCAGAAGGTCGTCCTCGCCAAGTGGCTCGCATCGAAGCCGCAGCTGCTCATCCTCGACGAGCCGACGCGCGGCATCGACATCGGGGCCAAGGTCGAGGTCCACCGGATCATCTCCGAGCTCGCCGCGTCCGGTCTCGGGATCATCCTCATCTCGAGCGACCTGCCCGAGGTGCTCGCGATGTCCGATCGCATCCTCGTCCTGCACGAGGGTCGGGTCACCGCGGAGATCGCGCGCGCTGATGCGACCGAGGAACGCGTGATGGTCGCGGCGACCGGCAACTTGGCGTCGGATGCCGCCGAGACCGCACGTGGCTGACACCGGCGTGGCGACGGCGCTCGAGGCTCCCCGTGAGCGGGGCACGTGGCTCGGGGTGGTCGCCCGTCAACGCGAGCTCAGCCTCGTCGCGATCATGGTCGTGCTCGGCGCGCTCGTCTCGATCGCAGCGCCGCAGTTCCTGACCATCGACAACATCTCGCAGGTGACGGTCCTCGCCTCGATCGTTGCGGTCGCGGCGGTCGGCGAAGCCCTCGTCGTCATCACGCGGAACGTGGATCTCTCGGTCGAGGCGATGATGGGCCTCGTCGCCTATTGCGTGGCGGTGTCGCTCGAGAAGCACGTGTTCGACGCCGGGGGCGCGATCCTGTTCGGCGTCGCGATCGGGCTCGTGCTCGGGATGATCAACGGCTTCATCGTCACGATCCTGCGGGTCCCGGCGATCGTCGCGACGCTCGGCACGCTGAGCGTCTTCCGCGGCGTCGACTACCTCATCGCCGGCAGCCACCAGGTCCCACGGTCCAGCCTCCCACCCGGCTTCACCGATGCCGCCCACAACGACATCCTCGGGATCCCGGTCTTCGTCGTCATCGCGATCGTCGTGGTCGTCATCGGTTCGGTGCTGCTGCGCTGGACGAGGTTCGGCCGCCAGTTCTACGCGGTCGGGAGCAACCCGGAAGCCGCGGCCATCCTCGGCATCCCGTCCCGCCTCGTCGTCTTCGTCGCATTCGCCATGGCCGGTCTTCTGGCCGGTCTCGCCGGCGTCATGTACGTCGTCGAGTTCGGGACGATCAATGGGACATCGGCCGGCGGCTACACGCTCCAGGTCGTGGCCGCGGTCGTCGTCGGCGGGGTCGGGATCTTCGGCGGGACCGGCACGCTCGTCGGCGCGGCGCTCGGGGCGCTCTTCCTCGGCTTCATCGCCAACGCCCTGATCCTCGTCGGGCTGTCGCAGTTCTGGCTCCAGGCGATCTACGGCCTGGTCATCCTCGTTGCGGTCAGCGCCGACGCCTACATCCTCCGGCGCCTCCAGCGCGCCGCCTCGGTGAACCGCAGCCGATGAGCGCGGCCGCGACTCCGGTTCCCACGCCGACGCCCGTGACCGAGCGCCGCTCGTGGACGCGGCTGCTTGCGCGCTGGGAGACGCTCCTGCTGGTCGCCCTGCTCGTCCTCATCGTGATCGGCAACGCCTTGTCGCCGTTCTTCCTGACGTCGGGCAACTTCGGCAATCTGACGGCGGCGTTGATGGAAGTCGCGATCATGGCGCTGCCGATGACGCTCGTCATCATCGCGGGCGAGATCGACCTCTCGGTCGAATCGATGGCCGGCCTGTCGAGCGCCATCCTCGGGTTCCTGTGGGCCGCCGGCTATCCGATGGAGGTCGCGATCGTCGTCGTCCTCGTCGTCGGCGTCCTCGGCGGGTTGCTCAACGGCCTGCTCGTCGCGCGCGGCGGATTGCCGTCGCTGGTCGTGACGCTCGGGACCCTCGCGCTCTTCCGCGGTCTCGCACTGATCATCCTCGGTCCGCGCGGCGTCAGCGATTTCCCGCCGGGCTTCACCGAGATCGGGTTCGGCCACGTCCCGGGTACCGACATCCCGTGGCCCTTCGTCATCTTCCTCGCACTCGCGCTGGTCCTCGGTGTGGTGCTCCACCGCTCGTGGGTCGGCAGACAGATCTATGCGATCGGCAAGAACACCGGTGCCGCCCGGTTCTCCGGCGTCCGCGTCGCCCGAGTCAAGATCGCGTTGTTCGTGCTCTCCGGCCTCATCGCGGCGATCGCCGGCGCGATCCTGACGGCGCGTCTTTCGACATCCCGCGCCGATGCCGGGCAGGGCATGACTCTCACGGTCGTGACGGTCGTGCTCCTCGGCGGCGTCAACATCTTCGGCGGATCCGGGACCATCCCGGGCGTCGTGCTGGCGGTCCTCGTGGTCGCTGTCATGCAGAACGCGCTCCGTCTCGCCGGAGTTTCGGTCGACGTGCAGAGCATCGCCCTCGGGCTGCTGCTCATCGTGTCGGTCGTCATCCCCACATTCGCTCACCAGGCCAAGTCGGCCGTCGATCGCGTTCTCGGCGGACGTCCCCCGCCGGCCGACTCGGTCCCCCGTGGTGAGCGTGCGTTGTCATAGGTAGAGGAGGAATCGGTTTGAAGATCAAGCGCTTCGGGCGTGGCATCGTCCTCGTGAGCATCGCGGCCGTCGTGTTCGCCGCGTGCTCGAGCTCCGGCGGCTCGACCGCCCCATCCGCGGCGGCATCAGTCGCCGCTCCGTCGGCCGCGGCACCGTCGTCGGCCGCGCCGTCCACGGCTGCGTCGGCGTCGGCCTCCGCTGCGGCTTCGACGGCCGCATCGGGCGGCGGCGCGCCGATCAAGATCGGCTACCTGCCGAAGGACATCGTCAACCAGTACTTCGCCGCGGCCAAGACCGGCATCGACAAGGGCGCCGCGGAATCGGGCTCGACCGTCGTCCAGACCGGACCGAACGAGCCGAAGGCGGACCTCCAGGTCCCCTTCATCAAGGACCTCACGACCCAGCAGGTCAACGCGATCATCATCTCGGCCGACGACAAGGATGCCGTCGCCCCCGACCTGAAGGCCGCGATGGCCGCAGGCATCAAGGTCGTCGGCTTCGACTCGAGCCCGGCTGTCGGCGCGTACAACGTGTTCGTCAACCAGGTCGACTTCAGCGGCGTCGGTGTCAACCTCGCCGATTGGGCCTGCGAGCTCGCCCCGAACTGCACCGGTGAGATCGCGATCCTGTCGGCCGCGGCGACGGCGACGAACCAGAACGCATGGATCGACCTGATGAAGCAGACCCTCTCCACCGACGCCAAGTACAAGGGCCTCAAGCTCGTCGACACCGTCTACGGCGACGACAAGCCTGACGTCAGCACGACGCAGGCGCAGGGGCTGCTCACCAAGTACCCGAACCTCAAGGTCATCGTCGCCCCGACGACGGTCGGCATCCTCGCCGCCGCGCAGGTCGTCTCCGGCGCGAAGAAGTCCGACAGCGTCAAGGTCACCGGGCTCGGCTTCCCGAACGACATGAAGCCGTTCGTCGCCGACGGCACGTCGCCCGTCTTCGGACTGTGGAGCGTTCCGGACCTCGGCTACCTCGCGGAGCAGGTGGCAGCCAAGCTCGTCAGCGGCGAGATCAAGGGCACCGAGGGCGAGACGTTCTCGGTCAAGGGTCTCAACGGCGACAAGCCATACACCATCGGCAAGGACAACACCGTGGTGCTCGGACCGGCCTTCCGGTTCGACAGCACGAACGTCAACGACTTCAACTTCTAGCGTCGCGAGAGCGATCGTGCGGGCCCCGGATGCGCAGCATCCGGGGCCCGTTTCCGTAGACGGGGAGTGCGATGGAACGAGTCGGGTTCACGATGCGCCTGCTGCCCGGGCAGGAGGCCGAGTACCGTCGGCGCCACGCCGCCGTGTGGCCGGAGATGCTCGACGCGCTTCGTTCGGCCGGAGCGCGCGACTACTCGATCTTCCTCTACCGCGACCAGCTGTTCGCGTACCTCGAGGTCGACGACTTCGCCGCGTTCCGCTCCACGATGGCCGCTGCGCCGGTCAATGACCGGTGGCAGGCGGAGATGGCCTCACTCATCGACCCGAT
>JBJMNA010000144.1:0-14825 GCA_045804485.1 Chloroflexota bacterium | reverse complement strand
GCGCCAGGCTCGTCGCGGCGATGGGTGGACGGATCTGGGCCGTGCCGAGGCCCGAGGGCGGCGCCGAGTTCGGGATCGCGCTCCGCGAGCTCCACGAATGAGTGCTCCTCGAGAGCGACCCTAGAGCCAGCCTCGACGGGCCGCGATCGACGCGATCACGACGGCCATTCCCACCATGGCGGTGATCACGATCCAGAAGTTGTCCGGGTCCTTGAAGAACCCGAGCGGGAAGTTCATGCCCATGACACCCGCGAGGACGACCGACGGCAGGAACACCGCCGACACCAGCGTCAGCACCTTCATGACGTCATTCGCATCCTTGGCCGCGCGACCCATGTGGATGTCGAAGGTGCCGATGAGCAGCGTCCGAAGGTTCTCGACCCCGTCGATGGTCCGGTCGAGGCGGTCCGTCAGGCCGGGCCACGGTGCACCGAAGTCGTCGTCGAGCGCCATCTCCGGGCGCGTCAGCGCTGCGAAGGCCGCTCGCTGCGGCGCGAGCGCGCGCCTGATCCGGCTGATCCGCCGACGCAGGGCCACGACGCCGGCAAGGACGTCGCCGCCACTCCGGCCCCGCAGAGCGCGCTCATCCAGCCGGTCGATCTCGCGCTCGGTAGCCTCGACCAGGTCCAGGTAGCCGGTCAGCATCTCGTCGGCGATCGCCGCGAGGAGGCCGGCGGCATCGAGCGCCCCGAGACCGGTGTCGCCCTCGGTGGCCTCCTTGAACCGGGTGAGTGCAGCCGTCGGGCCGTCATGGACGGTGAGGACCCAATTGCGGCCCCCCACGATGTCGATCGTGCTCGTCTCGGGTTCGAGGGCGTTGCCGACCTCGTCGGGCGGCTCCATCGCGAGCAACGCGAGATGGAGGTGATCCTCGTACTTGGTCAGTTCGGCTGGCTGACCCGACGTTTCCAGCCGCTTCGTGAGGGCCGGCTCCAGGTGGAGGACCGCTGCGACCTTCCCGAGGTCGTCGCCGGCCGCGCGGTCGACGTCGACCCACAGAAGGCGGCGTTCACCGAGTTGGGAGGTCAGATCCTCCGCGAGATCGCCCTCGAGGTCGATGTCGCGGTCGGTGCCATCTGCGTCGTACAGCCTCGCGCGCGGACCCGCCCCATTCGCGCGCGGACGCGACTCCGTCGATGCGGTCAGCGCAGCGATCCGAGCAGAAGTGCGCCCGCGATCGCGAGCGCGGCGATCCCGTACTGCAGGACGTCCATCGCCCGGTCAGCACCCCGTCCGGTGGTGCGGATCTCGGCCCGGCGAACAGCCGAGGTCGGCAGGTGAAGCATCGATACGGTCTCCTTCATGTGCGATCCCCCAGATCGACATGCTGAGCATCGAATCCAGCCCATCCCGCGGTGACGTACGCGCGTGCGCGCGGTCTCGCAGATGCATCGCAGAGCGTCATGGCGCGGCCCGGTGACAGGCGCTCGCTGACATCCGCTTGTTACGCCCCGGCAGCCTGACGTTGTCGGTATGCGTCGCGGCCGCCACGACACTCATGGCCAGTCCCGAACACGGGATCGTTAACCCCAGCAGTCGGGTGAGAGGCCCGTGATGGGGACGGAGGTACAGAATGAGCATCATCGCGTGGATCGTCCTCGGCGCCATCGCCGGGTATCTCGCCGGCCTTTTCGTCACAGGTGACGAAGGACTCGGCATCATCGGGCACATCGTGCTCGGCATCGTCGGCGCTCTCGTCGGCGGTTTCCTCGCCAGCGTCCTGTTCAACAGCCATCCGATCGATGGCCCGTTCGACATCAGCTCGATCGTCGTTGCGACGATCGGCGCGATCATCACGGTCGTCGTGGTCGGGATGGTCACCCGGAGCTCGCGAGCCGGTCGCGGTTCGGTCTAGCTCCTGCCCGGAACGCCGGGCACCTGATCACGAAACGCCCGCCGGCACGGCGGGCGTTTCGTCATATCCGGCCAGGACCGCCTCAGCCGCTGTTATGACTGTGCCACGAGGATGAAACGCGACACGTCGTGTCCGCCGGTATCGGTGCCACGTCGGACGGGCGATGCTGATGCCAGTCGGCCCCCGTGCCACTGGGGGTCCGGGGGCCGACAGTCGTTCAGGATTGTCACGCGGATGTGATGTCGGGAACGTCCAGAGGGATCGTCCTGACGCGAAGGACAGCCTAGTCTTCCGCTCACAAAACGAATCAAACGTCTGGATGGCCAGTGACGGGGCCGTTCCAGAACCCCAAACGGACGACCCGGGCCCCTCCCCGGGTCGTCCGTCTTCATACCCAGGACAAGAGCTGGAGAAGCGCGATGACCACCGACACCAATGACACGTACGAGACGCAGGACGGCGGAAGCCAGGAGGCCCGCTCCGGGATCACCGGCACCGTGGCCGACGCAGCGGGCACTGCCGCTGGGACCATCAAGTCGGTCGCAGCGGACGCGGCCGAGCGCATCCCTGAGGTCGCATCCGCGACGCGCTCCGCGCTCGTCGAGGTCGATCGCCAGGTCGAGGCCGGAAGCGACGAGATGCTGACCGTCGGGACGGCCCTGTCGTTCGGTCTCGCGGCCGGTCTTCTCATCGCCGGCGCGAACCGGCTGATGGTGCTCACCGCGTTCCTCCCGGCCGCCGTCCTGGGGCTCCGACTGCTCGATCGCTCGAGCCGGTCACGCACGGGCATCCTCGGCACGGGCGCTCTTGCGCGCCGCCGGATGCAAGGCGGCTGATATCGGGTCGACCAACCGGACCGACCGGCTGGAACCCCTCCAGCCGTACGGTCAGGGAACGGTCGCCCATCAGGGCGGCCACCCAGACGGAGGCTTCAACGATGGACGACGCCAAGAGCACCTACCGCGACGCGGAGGTCGACACCAAGGAAACCTGGCGAGAAGCGGACGGCGAGAGCCTGGCCGATAAGGTCGGGAACGCCGGCGACGAGATGCGCCGCCAGGCCGGTGACTACGGCGACGATGCCGATCGCGGCCTCGATCGAGCCGGTGATAGCGCGAAGCGCGTCGAGCGCGAGGCGGACGGCAACGAGAGCCTTGCCGACAAGGTCGGGAACGCTGGCGACGACATCCGCAACGCGGTGACCGACCGCTAAGGATCGCCACCCAGAAGGACACTGTGATGACGGAGCCCCGCCGACGGCGGGGCTCCGTCGCGTTCCCCGGAGGAATGAGCGATGCCACAGAAGGCCTGGACCGACAAGCGAGAGCGCCAGTACGAGCACATCAAGGATTCATACGAGGAGCGCGGCGTCGGCGAGGACGAGGCCGAGGAGCGCGCCGCGCGGACGGTCAATAAGACCAGGGCCGAGCACGGCGAAACGAAATCATCGAAGAGCAGCAAGTCGCGCTAGACGGGCAGCGCACGCTCCATAGAGAAGAACGCCCGACCGTCGGTCGGACGTTCTCGTCGTCGTGAAGGAAAACGCGTGTTCAGGCGACGCCGGCCGTCGTGGTCTGGCTTTCGCCCGCGCCTCCGCCTTGCGTCAGGGTCGACGCTGACTTCTGGATGTTCGCGGCAACCTCTTGAAGGGACATGCCGGACCCGTCGGCAGCGCGCTGGAGATCCTCGCGGGTGATGTCGGTGGGCTGGTGGCGCTCGTCAACCTCCCCACAGCCACAATTCATGCACATCGATGATGCCTCCGTCTCATCCGTCCCATGGGGGTCCGACGATCGTCGCCGTCGCTGGGATCAGCCGACACTTTCCGTCGGTATCGAGCCCTTGCGTCTGCGTTGCGCTTGGTGCGGTCGTTCCGCGGCGACCTGCTTTCGAAGGAGCGCCATCACCTCGAGCTCCTCTGCCCTGTTGGAGACCGTGGGTGGCTGGACCTGCGACTCCGCTGCCTCGAGGAGCGCGCCACGGAACGATCCGTCGAGGTACGCGTCCACGACGGCGGGGTGGACGTACGAGCGGCGTGCCACGGCGGGCGTGTTGCCGAGGTGGCGGGCCGTCTCCGCGACCGCTGCCACGACGTTCCGCTTCGCAGCTCGAGCGTCGGCGGCCGCGCCGGTCGCCCGGAGCGCACGGTAGGCGAGGACGGTGCCGGCCCAGGTCCGGAAGTCCTTGGCCGTGATGTTGGCGCCCGAGATCGTCCGGAGATACTCGTTCACGTCGTCCGAGGCCACGTCGTGCACCTCACCGTCCGACCCGACATAGGCGAAGAGCTCCTGGCCCGGTAACTCCTGGCATCGCCGGACGATGGCGGCCAGGCGCCGGTCGCGCAGCCCCACCTCGTGCTTCTGGCCGGACTTGCCCCGAAAGCGAAAGCGGATCGTGGCGCCCTCGACGCGCGCGTGCCGGCCATGCAGCGTCGTCAGACCGAACGACCGATTCATCCGCGCGTATTCGTCGTTGCCGACGCGGATGAGCGTCGTCTCGAGCAGCCGCACGACGGCCGCGAGGACCTTGTCCCGGGAGAGCCCCGGTTTCGCGAGGTCCGCCTCGCAGCGCTTCCTGATCCGGGGCAGGACCTTCCCGAACTCGATCATCCGCTCGAACTTCGACTCGTCACGGCCGGCCCGCCAGCGGGCGTGATAGCGGTACTGCTTGCGGCCGCGGGCATCGCGTCCGGTCGCCTGGAGGTGCCCGGCAGGGTCCGGGCAGATCCAGACGTCCGTCCACGCGGGCGGGATGGCGAGCGCGCGGATCCGCTCCAGCACCTCGGCATCGTGGATCGATGCGCCATCTGGGCCGCGGTAGCTCATGCCGCGGCCCGAGCGGCGGCGCGTGATCCCCGGGCGCGTGTCGTTGGAGTAGCGAAGTCCGACCGCGCGCGCGGCCGCTCGCCCGTCGATGCTCATCCGCGCAACACTGCGGTGCGGCGGCTCGCACGCGCCCACGTCCGCTCACGTCCGCGGTGGCAGCGACGTTGCAGCGATCGGTTGGTGCCTTGCGATAGACCTGTGATGGACGGCGAACGCCCCGGCTATCACGCGTTACGGGCACGAAGCGACGATCGGCGGAAGGCGACCAGACCGGTCGCCCGTTTCGTGGAGATCCCCTTGTCTTCTGTCCCAGAGGCCGCTGACGCGGTCGTGGTCGATAACGTCACGGTCGAGTTCGACGACCAGATCGCCCTGGCGGGGGTCACCATGGCCGTGGCGACGGGATCGATCGTCGGGATCATCGGACCGTCCGGCGCGGGCAAGACGACGCTCGTCCGCCTGATGACGGGAGCGCTTCGGCCGACGCGAGGGACATTGTCCGTCCTCGGCGAGGAGCCCCGGCGGTTCCGGCGCGAGACGCGCGAACGGATCGGCTACATGCCGCAGTCGTTCACCCTCTACCCGGACCTCACCGTGCGCGAGAACGTCGACTTCGTCGCATCGCTGTTCGGGATGCTCTATTTCTCCCGTCGCGACCGGACCCGGGAGGTCCTGGAGCTGCTGGACCTGTGGCCGGTCCGCAGTCGGCGCGCCGGCAAGTTGTCGGGCGGGATGCAGCGCCGCCTCGAGCTCGCCGGCGCCCTGGTCCATGATCCCGCTCTGCTGTTCCTCGATGAACCCACGGCAGGGCTTGATCCACTCCTGCGCGCACGCGTCTGGCAGGAGCTGCGACGGCTCCGCGAGGCCGGACGGACGCTCCTGGTGACGACGCAGTACGTGAACGAGGCCGAGGAATGCGACCTCGTCGCGATGATCGTCGAGGGGCGGCTCGTCGGACTCGCCCCGCCCGACGAGCTCCGGAGCCAGGCGATGGGCGGCCAGCTCATCGAGGTCGAGACCGCCGAACGCTTCGACGGGACGTCGTTGTCCGACACACCGTCCGTGCGACGGGTCCGACAGGACGGCCCGCGCGATCTGACGCTGACCGTCGAGGACGCGGGGTCTGCGACACCGGAGGTCGTCGCCGCGATCGAATCACTCGGCGGCAAGGTCGAGGCCGTCCGCGAGCTCCGCCCATCGTTCGATGACGTGTTCGCGGCGCTCGTGGCCCATGACACCCGGGCTCGGGCGCAGGCGAGCGAAGCCGTTGCCGTGGCTGAGCCGGAGGCGGCCGCATGAGGGCCCTCCTGACGATGATCCAGCGGCTGCTGGCCATCGTCGGCAAGGAGCTCGTCGAGGTCGTTCGCCGACCGGGTGCGCTCGTCAGCCTCGTCTTCGGACCGTTCCTCATCATGGCCCTGTTCGGCCTCGGCTACGACGGCTACCGACGACCCCTCGAGACCGTGGTCGTCGTGCCCCCGGGCTCGAGCATCCCGACGGACACGGACAGCTACCAGAAGCTCGCGGGACCCGGCTTGCACATCGCGGCCGTCGTCCCGGACACAGCAACGGCCGAGAAGGGCCTCGCCGCCGGCACGACCGATGTCGTCGTCGTCACTCCGCCCGATCCCGCCGGGACGTTCAAGTCGGGCCAGCAGTCGGTGATCGAGGTCGTCATCAACACGATCGACCCGATCCGGGCGGATTACGCGAGCCATCTCGCCTCGAACCTCTCGAGCGCGGTCAACCAGACGATCATCACCAAGGCGGTCGAGGAGGGTCAGGGCGTCGCGCTCGCGAAGGGCCAGCCCGACGCTGCGAAGATCCCGCCCGAGGTCGTTGCCGCGCCGACCCGCGCAGAGCTCCGCAACGCGGCACCGACCGAACCCAAGGTCCTCGCCTATTACGGGCCAGCCGTCCTGGCCCTGATCCTCCAGCACCTCGCGATCACGCTCATCGCGCTGGCCCTCGTCCGCGAGCGCACAAGCGGCGTCATCGAGCTGTTCCGCGTCGGTCCCGTGCACGCAGGCGAGATCATCATTGGCAAGGTCTTCGCCTACCTGCTGATCGGCGGCCTCGTGGCGGCGATCACGATCACGCTGCTCATCGTCGGCTTCGGGATCCCGTTGCTCGGCGATCCGGTCTCGCTGGCGGCCGCCGTCGCGCTGCTCCTCCTCGCATCGCTCGGGATCGGACTGGTCGTCGCGATCATCTCCGACTCGGAGCGCCAGGCGGTCCAGCTGTCGCTGTTGCTGCTCCTCGCGTCTGTGTTCTTCAGCGGGTTCGTCGTCGCGATCTCGGAGTTCGCGCCGGCCATCCGTGTCCTCGCATACACGCTACCGGTCACCCACGGGATCCGGCTGTTCCAGGACATCATGCTGCGCGGGACGACGACGCAGGCTTGGGAGTACGGCGCGCTCGCGATCATCGCCGGCGTGACGCTGACCATCGCGTGGCTCGGCTTGCGGCGGGGGATGGCCCGGGCCTGAGGACGCCGCCGCCCCGCCGCCGTCAGCCCTCTTCCCTGATCATCTCGTAGTGCGCGACGTCGGTGGCGATCAGGCGCTTGGAATCCTTGGTCGTCGTCGGTTGGTGGACGTCCCCGCCCGTCGCCTCGGCGATGGCTTCCCATGACGCCCACAGCGACACCGTGATGAACCCGTCGGGCGGAACGACCGCGAGGTAGAGCGCGCTGGGTCCACGACCCGCATCGGCGTCGGCCAGCGTCCCCGCGCGTACCTCGCTGACGTAGTCGTCGAGCTCGCCCGGCCGGACCTCGCCACGGAAGACGCGCAGCAGCGACGGCGGCTCGGACGTCGCGAACGGGAGCGCGATCCGGACGTCGAAGATCTCGAGCGTTCGGTCGAGCGTCTGATCGAGTCGGTCCGGGTAGAAGGGTGATTCCTCGAGGCTGGGCCCGACGCTCGCGATCATCGCCGCACGGTCCTCCCAGACGGTCGCGACGATGCGGTCGCCGCCGGATTCATGGTCCCGGCGGCCGGCATGGACCGCGATGATCCCAGGGAGCAGGTGCAGATCGGGCAGCATCTGCGCCCGAAGGAAGGAATCGAACTCCGTGCCGACGGGCCGGAATCGGAACACGCGGAGCACATGTCCCTCTTCCCGCATGCGCGTCCCTCACTGCCCGTCTGCGACGATGCCAACAGGCTAGCGGACGAGAAGGTCCCGCACCATGGGATTTCCGCGCAGAAAAGGAAGAACGCGACGCCCGGTCGGGGGCATCGCGTTCAGATCCGGTTGGAGACTCGATCAGCTCGGGCTCGCCTCGGGCGACACGCTCGAGTTTGTCTGAGGACTCGTCGCCGGGCTCGTCTCCGTGCTCGGAACGGGCGCGAACGACGGACTGGACGTCGTGGTCGAGTTCGAGTTCGAGTTGCAAGCGCCGACGAACAGTGCGGCGCCAAGGACCAGGATCGCGACAAGGGACTTCAATGGACACGTCCTCCATGGGCTCGTGGGGGCGTGACTACCCTACGGGCCTTGCGGACACTGTCGGGCTACGGCACCGCAGCGCGGCGTTGCAGTGGCCTAGCGAACAGCGCGGAGCGGTTGCGCGTCCTCGCTGTCGAGCGGGCGCCTGTCGCCGGCGAGCATGGCCCGGTAGACAGCCTCGTAGCCATCGGTCATCCGTCCGGCGGAGAACCGATCGAGGACCGATGCGCGGATCGCTTCCCGGTCGAGCTCGCCGACGCGGTCGACCATGAACGCGAGCTGGACCGGGTCGTCTCCGAAGAAGCCGTCGACACCGTCCCGGATGATCTCCGACAGCCCTCCCACCCGACGGGCGACGACGGGCGTGCCACAGGCGAGCGCCTCGATGGCGACCAGGCCGAACGGCTCGGGCCACGATCCCGGCATCAGGGCGGCGAATGAATCGGCGACCAGCCGATCGCGGTCCTCCTGGCCGAGCTCACCGACGTACTCGACAAGGCCGCCCGCCGACTCGAGCGCCGGCATGAACTCCTCCTCGTAGTAGGCGCGCTCCTTGGGCGTCGGGCCGGCCTTCGCTGCGATGCGCAACTGGCGGCCGGTCATCTTCGCGATCTCGATCGCCTCGACGACGCCCTTCTCCGGGGTGATCCGGCCGACGAAGCACAGGGCCTCCCCGCGCCGTCGCTCGAACGGCGCGTCATCGAGCGTCAGCCCGTTGTGGACGACTGCCGCCCATTCGACGTCGGGATGCGCAGCCGCCTGGTTCTGGCTGATGGCCACGAGGCCCGGGTTCGGGCGCGCGAGCATCTCGGCAGCGAAGGGGTAGTCGAGGCGCCCGTGGAATGTGCACACGACGGGTGTCGGCGAGATCCGGGCGAGAAGCAGATTCATCCAGTCGATGTGGCCGTGGATGATGTCGAACTCCGACGCATGGTCAAGGACCGAGTGGATGGTCGCCAGCACGTAGTTGGCCGGATCTCCCTGGAAGGTGGAGTCGCGCAACGGCTCCGGCACGGTCGGGATGAGCCTGCCGGGGACCTCGGAATCCGCGCTCGCGAACGTCGTCACCTCGTGACCGCGTCGGTCCAGCTCACGCACGAGTTCCGCGATGACCCGCTCTGTGCCGCCGTACGCGCGCGGCGGCACACGCTCCATTGGAGGAGCGACCTGCGCGATCCGAAGCGGCCGAGACATCAACGTGTTCTCCCTGACGGCAGCATGAGACCGTGGCCCCGGAGAGTGGGGCCACGGTCGCGCTGCGTTGTGCCGGCCGGTGGCCGGCAGGTCGTTAGCCGATCAACGGCGATCGGTCGTGTCGATCGTGTCGGTCGTCTCACCGTCCACGACCTGTTCCTGGCCCTTGTCACCGGCACCAGCGCCGGCGCCGGATCCGACCGCCGCGCCGACGATGGCTCCCGGAGGTCCGGCGATCGCACCGCCGGCGACAGCGCCGAGAGCACCACCGCCGAGCGCACCGGCCCCGGCACCGCCCTCGTCGTCGCCTTCGGTGGCCTCACCGGCGACGGCACCCGTGACTGCCCCGATGCCGCCACCAACGACCGCACCGATCGGTCCACCGACGACCGCGCCGATGCCCGCGCCGGCGAGCGCACCACCACCGGCGCCAAGCGCCTCGTTGCCATGCTCGTCGTTGCCGGACAGCGTGTCGGCGTCGCGATCGAGGCGGCTGTCGTTCGTGCTGACCATGTCGTCATCGCGATCGAGCCGGCTCTCGTTCGTGCCGACCGTGGCGTCATTGCGATCGAGCATGTCGTCGTTCCGATCGAGCCGGCCCTCGCTGGTGTCCGCCATCTCTTCGTTCCGGTCGACGTAGCGCGCGTCGCGCTCAGCCAGAGACTTGTCGTAGTCCACGGGACCCTCCTGATCGCATGCGACACCGGCGCTCGGGCCGGGTCGGGCTGGCGTCGGATGACGTCCAGGCCACGGTACGGAGCGCCTCTCTCCGCCCATGTCACAGCGAGGAAGAGGCCACGTTGCAGTCCCATGACGACCCGTTTCGGGCGACCGCGCCCCGGGTCAGACGGCCAGCGGATCCGCCTTGTCGGGGTCGATCCCAAGGTCCTTCACCGCCTTCGCCGCCTTGCCGGCCGGGAGCGCTCCACAGCGTGCCAACGCGACCATCGTCGCCGCCGCGATATGCGGCGGGTCGATCTCGAAGAGCGACCGGAGCGCCTCACGCGTGTCGCTCCGGCCGAACCCGTCTGTCCCGAGCGCGACGTAGTGCGGCGGGAGCCAGCGCGCGACCATGTCCGGCAGTGCCTTCATCCAGTCGGTCGCCGCGACGATCGGTCCCCCTTCGAACGGGAGCACCGTGCTGACGTGCGGCACGCGCGCGGCCTTCGCGTCCGGGTGGAGTCTGTTCCACCGCTCGGCCTCGAGCGCGTCGCGGCGCAGCAGTGGGAACGACGGTGCGCTGTAGATCTCTGCCGCGACGCCGAACTTCTCGGCGAGGAGATCACGCGCCGCGATGACCTGCTGGAGGATCGCACCGGAGCCGACGAGCCGGACGGGATGTGCGTCCGCTCCCAGGTCCGGGGCCGCTGCAAAGCGATAGATGCCACGCAGGATCTCGTCGTCGGTCACGCCCTCGGGCCGGGCCGGCTGCGCGTAGTTCTCGTTGTAGATCGTGACGTAGTAGAAGACGTCCTCTGGCTTCGACCCGTGCATCCGCTCGATGCCGTCGCGGACGACGGCCGCGAGCTCGTATGCGAACGCCGGATCGTAGGCGCGAACGTTCGGCAGGGTCGAGGCGAGGATCTGGGTGTGGCCGTCGTCGTGCTGGAGACCCTCGCCGGTCAGGGTCGTCCGGCCCGCGGTGGCCCCCATCAGGAAGCCCCGGCCGCGCGCGTCGCCGAACGCCCACATCTGGTCGCCGGTCCGCTGGAAGCCGAACATCGAGTAGAAGATGTAGAACGGGATCGTCGCCACCCCGTGGCTGGCGTACGACGTGCCGGCTGCTTGGAAGCTCGCCATCGACCCCGCCTCGGTGATCCCCTCCTCGAGGACCTGGCCGTCGGTCGCCTCGCGATATGAGAGGACCAGGTCGGAATCGACCGGCTCGTAGCGCTGGCCGAGCGCCGAGTAGATGCCGACCTCCTTGAACAGCGGGTCCATGCCGAACGTCCGGGCCTCGTCCGGGATGATCGGCACGATCCGCGAGCCGAGCTCGGGATCGCGGATGAGGTTCCGAAGGATCCGGGCGAAGACCATCGTCGTCGAGACCGGCGTCTGGCTTCCGGCCGCGAACTCGGCGTCGACCGCGGGCGCCGGCGGCGGCAGCGGTGCAGCGCGGACGATCCGCCGCGGCACGGCTCCGCCGAGCGTCCGGCGGCGCTCGACGAGGTACTGGATCTCCTCGGAGTCGGCCCCCGGGTGGTAGTACGGCGCGTCCTTGAGGGTGTCATCCGGGATCGGCAGCTCGAGTCGATCGCGGAAGATCTTGAGCTCGGCCTCGTTGAGCTTCTTCGCCTGGTGGGTGATGTTGCGTGCCTCGACGCCGGGACCCAGCGTCCACCCCTTGACGGTGTGGGCGAGGATCACGGTCGGCGCGCCGGTGTGCTCGGTCGCGGCCTTGTACGCCGCGTAGACCTTGCGATAGTCGTGGCCGCCGCGCCGGAGCTTGGACAGGTCATCGTCGGACAGGTGCTCGACGAGCTTCTTGAGTCGCGGGTCGGGGCCGAAGAAGTGCTCGCGGATGTATGCGCCGCCCGCCACGGAGAACTTCTGGAACTCGCCGTCGAGCGTCTCGTTCATCTGCTGGACGAGCAGCCCGTCAACGTCACGGGCCAGGAGGTCGTCCCACTCGCGCCCCCAGATCACCTTGATGACGTTCCAGCCCGCGCCACGGAAGGCCGACTCGAGCTCCTGGATGATCTTGCCATTGCCCCGGACCGGGCCGTCGAGCCGCTGGAGGTTGCAGTTGACGACGAATGTCAGGTTGTCGAGGCCCTCCCGCGACGCGACGTGGAGCGCGCCGAGCGATTCGGGCTCGTCGGTCTCGCCGTCGCCGAGGAATGCCCAGACCCGCGAGCTCGACGTGTCGGCCAGGCCGCGGTTCTGGAGGTAGCGGTTGTAGCGCGCCTGGTAGATCGCACTGATGGGCCCGAGACCCATCGACACCGTCGGGTATTCCCAGAACTCGGGCATCAGGCGCGGGTGCGGATAGGAGCTGAGACCCCCGCCGGGCCCCGTCTCCCGCCGGAAATGGTCGAGCTGGTCGACCGAGAGCCGGCCCTCCAGGAACGCGCGGGCGTAGATGCCGGGCGCCGCGTGCCCCTGGTAGAAGATCTGGTCGCCGCTGCCACCCTCGTCCTTGCCGCGGAAGAAGTGGTTGAAGCCGACCTCGTACAGGGTGGCGGCCGACGCGTAGGTCGCAAGGTGTCCGCCGATCCCGGAGAAGCGGTTGTTCGCCCGCAGGACCATCGCCACGGCGTTCCAGCGGATCAGCCGCCGGATGCGGCGCTCCATCTCCTCGTCCCCGGGGAATGCCGGTTCCTGTTCGGGGCTGATCGTGTTGATGTAGCGCGTCTGGGTCAGCGGCGGGAGCCCGACCTGCAACTGGCGCGCGCGCTTGAGCAGCTTGTAGATGATGAAACGCGCTCGAGCCTCTCCCTCGTCGGCGACGACCTGGTCGAGGGAAGCGAGCCAGTCGTCCGTTTCGTCGGGGTCGATGTCGGGAAGCTGGTGCTTGAATTCGTCGAAATACATCGAGGTCAGCGTAGCCCAAATCGGCCGATTTCGGCGGTCGCGCGTCGGTCGCGACCCGGTTGCCGATGCAACGCGACTGCAATGACTATTGCAAAACGCGGACCACTCCCGAGACGGGCAGGACGCCATGCTCCGGCGGATGACGATTCCGCACGCGTCCGTCACCATGGCACGTATCAGGGAGATGACAGTGAGCACCCAGCCGCTCATCCTCGTCGCTGACGACGAACCGCGTATCACGAAACTGGTCTCGATCGCCCTCGGAGAGGAGGGCTTCCGGGTGGTCACCGCCAACAGTGGCGAAGAGGCTCTCCAGAAGGCCGAGGAGATCCGGCCGGACATCATCCTGCTGGACATCGTGATGCCCGACCTCGACGGCATCGAGGTGATGCGCCAGCTTCGCGAGCGCCGACCCGTCGCGGTGATCCTGCTCACGGCCAAGGGCTCGACCGCCGACAAGGCGAAGGGACTCGACCTCGGAGCCGACGACTACATCGCGAAGCCGTTCCATCCCGACGAGCTCGCTGCTCGGGTGCGTGCCGTGCTTCGCCGGTCATCCGGAGCGTCCCCGGGATCCGGGATCCTCACCTTCGACGACGTCGAGATCGACCTCGAGCGCCGGATGGTCACCCGCAACGGTGAGCTCGTGCAGCTGTCGCGCACCGAGTGGCTTCTTCTCCAGCACCTGGCGGCGAACGCCGGCAAGGTCGTCCTTCACACGGAGCTGCTGACCAAGGTCTGGGGCCCGGAGTACCGCGACGACCTCCAGTACCTGCGGGTCTGGGTCTCGCGCGTCCGTCGGAAGCTCGGATCCGAGCCGGGTGAACCCGGGCGGATCAAGACATTCCAGGGCATCGGGTATCTGCTCGACGTCGAGCCGCCCGTGCCGCCGGAGACCGTGGCCCCAGCCGTTCCCGACGAGCGTTCCGCGCTGATCGGGTAGCGCGAGGGCAGCCTGCGCTACCCTCTTCGTATGCAGCGCTATCGGCCCGGGACGGCCCTGATCGTCGTTGACGTCCAGAACGATTTCGCGGATCCGGCCGGCGGCCTCAGCGTCGCCCGCGGCGATCGGATCATCCCCGCGATCGACCGTGAGATCCAGATGGCCACCGCGGCCGGGGCGATCGTCGTCGCCACCCAGGACTGGCATCCGGCATCGACGCCGCACTTCGCGAAGGACGGCGGGATCTGGCCCGTCCATTGCGTCGCCGGGACGTGGGGCGCCGAGCTCCATCCCGACCTGACACTCCCCGAGGATGCGCCGCGGGTCCGAAAAGGTGCCAACGGTGAGGACGGCTACTCGGGCTTCACGATGCGCGACCCGGTCTCGGGCGCCACGATCGCGACCATCCTCGAAACGGTCCTCCGTGACGCATCGGTCGACACCGTCGTCGTGACCGGCCTTGCGACCGACTATTGCGTCAAAGCGACCGCGATCGACGCCGCGGCGCTCGGCTTCCGGACGTCGGTGCTGACCGAGGCGATCGCCGCGGTGGACCTCCAGCCGGGCGACGGCGACCGTGCTCTCGCCGAGATGGAAGCGGCCGGGGTCACTCTCTCCGACCCGGTGATGCGATGATCCGCGGCGCGATCCGGCTCGCACTCGCTGGCGCCGGGATCTCGTATGCCATCGACCGCCTCCTTGCCGAGCAATCGAAGCACGCCGAGCCCGAGCCCATCCGGTCGCTGATCGTCATCGACGCTCCGATCGACCGGGTCTGGGCGGCACTCGCGGTGGTCGAGGACCAGCCTCGCTGGATGACCGAGATGAAGGCGATCCGGATGCTCGACGAGGGCCCGATCGGCGCCGGGACGCGGGCCGAAGCGGACGTGCGGATGTTCGGGATGACCGTCACCGACCCCGTGACGATCACCGAGTTCGACCCGCCGACACGGTACGCGATCAGCCACGACGGCACGTTCACGGGCCGCGGCGTCATCACCCTCGAGGCCGGAGCCGACGG
>JBJMNA010000143.1:0-7398 GCA_045804485.1 Chloroflexota bacterium | reverse complement strand
GACCGTCTCGACCCCGAGATCGTCGTCGAACCCTTCGGGACGTAGACTGCCCGGATGTCCGTCACGACTCCGAGCCAGCACACGAACCGCGAGCCTGCGACGGTCCGCGTCGCGATGTGGAGCGCACGCCATCGGTGGCCCGTCGCGGCCGCCTGGTTCGTCGTGACGATCGGGCTACTGGTGCTCAGCCTCTCGATGGGCGGGATCAACGCGTCGGATGCGAACAAGAACCCGAACGAGCAGCAGATCGAGGCCAGCAAAGCCTACGACGTCTTCAATGCCGGCGGCACGAACGACCCATTCGAGCGGGTCGTCGTCGTCGTCAACGGGCAGCCGGGCGCCACAGCCGACCCGGCTTTCAAGGCAGCCGTCGCAGACATCGTGGCCGCGCTCAAGCGGTCGGCCGCGCAACTGCCCGGGGAGAACGTCCAGACGGCGACCTTCAGCCAGCTCGCCGACCCGTTCACCGCACCCCCAGCGGCCGGGCTCGTCTCGCCGGATGGGAGCACCGTCCAGGTCGTCGGTCGGATCGAGGGTGACGACGCTCGCGTCGAGCCGCTCATCGGCCCTGTCCTGCCGATCCTCGCCGAAGCCCGCGCCGCGCACCCTGAGCTGCTCATCCACGCCATCAGCAGCACGTTCATCAACGACGACATCAATGCGCTCATCAACACAGGGCTCGATGATTCGCTCAAGCTGACGATCCCGCTCACGTTCGTGATCCTGCTGTTCGCGTTCGGCGCGATCGTCGCCTCGCTCGTGCCGTTGGTCCTTGCGATCACCTCGCTCGTGGCGGCCTTCGGCATCCTCGGCATCTACAGTCAGCTCGTCGGTCCGGTCAGCCCGAACGCGACCCAGCTGATCGTCCTGATCGGACTCGCCGTCGCCGTGGACTACTCGCTGTTCATGATCACGCGGTTCCGCGTCGAGCGCCGCGCCGGGCGCGAGAGAGCGAAGGCGATCGAGGTCTCGAGCAGCACCGCCGGCCGGGCCGTCTTCTTCTCGGGGCTCGCGGTGATGATCTCGCTGGCCGGGCTCATCACGCTCGGCGTGTCGCTCTTCACCTCGATGGCGATCGGGACGATCTCGGTGGTGTTCGTTTCCGTCATCGGCAGCCTGACGTTCCTGCCCGCGACGCTCTCGATCCTGGGCGATCGAGTCAACCTCGGGCGACCGGCTGCGTGGCTCCCCCGGCTCGCGGTCGCGCTCCCGCTCGGTCCCGTCAGTCGCTGGGGTCGGTCCGCGATCGGCTGGCTCGACCGCCGCGCTGCGCAGCAGGAAGGCAGCGGCTTCTGGGGACGCCTCGTAACGAGGGTGATGGCCCGCCCGGTCGTGATGACGGTCGTGTCGGCCGGCGTGCTCCTGCTGCTCGCCTCGCCGGTGCTCTTCCTCCGCACAGGGATCACCGACATCACCTCATTCCCCGATTCGATCGACGGCGTCGCAGGGATCAAGCTGCTGAACGAGAAATGGCCGCAAGGCACCGACCTCTCGCTCCAGGTCGTCGTCACGGCCGCAGACCGTCCCGAGACGCAGGCCGCCATCGAGAAGCTCAAGACCGGCGCTCTCGCGATCGAGGGGCTGCACGAGCCGGTCGAGGTCACACCCTCACGGGACGGCAAGGTCGCGCTGGTGTCGTTCACGATGGGCGGGACCCGCAACGACGAGGCCAACCGCGAGCTCGTCCGCAAGGTCCGGACCGAGCTCACCCCGGCAGTCTTCGGCGGACTCGCCGATGTCGATACGTACGTCACCGGGGACGCGGCGTTCTCCGAGGACATCACCAAGGTCTATGCCGCCGGGATCCCGCTGATCTTCGTCTTCGTCCTCGGGCTGTCGTTCCTGCTGATGCTCGTCGCATTCCACTCGATCGTGATCCCGATCAAGGCGATCCTGCTCAACCTGCTATCGGTCGCGGCGGCGTACGGGGTGATGGTCCTCGTGTTCGAACGCGGCTGGCTCGCCGGGCCTCTCGGGATCACGCCGAGCGGCGTCATCGAGAGCTGGGTCCCGCTGTTCATCTTCACGATCCTGTTCGGGCTGTCGATGGACTACCACCTGTTCATCCTGACCCGGATCAAGGAGGCGAGGGATCGCGGCCTGGCGTCACGACCAGCCGTGGCAAAGGGCATCTCCGTCACGGCGGGCGTGATCACGAGCGCGGCGTCGATCATGGTCGTGGTCTTCGCGGTCTTCGTGACCCTGCCGTTCGTGTTCATCAAGCAGCTCGGTCTCGGCCTCGCGGTGGCGGTGCTCATCGACGCGACGCTCATCCGGAGCGTTCTGCTGCCGGCGTCGATGACGTTGCTTGGCGACTGGAACTGGTGGATGCCGCGATTCCTCGACTGGATCCCGCGGGTGACGATCGAGGGCGATCCAGACGAGCCTCTCGACACGCTCCCGTCGCGCGATGCCGGGGAACCGGTGGAGGCCGGCGCGGCGGTCTAGCGCCTCGTCAGTCGAGCTTGCCCTTCGTGAAGTCGGTCATCAGCTCGCGGTAGCCGGCGAGCCCCCGCTCGTACCCGATCGCCCAGAACCCGGCACCAGCGAGCCCGCGTTCGTCAGCGAGGGCCAGCTTCGGCCGGAGGGTGTCCGGAGAGTCGACATACACCGCCTGCCAGCCGGCCGTCGCGCGCGAATCGCCAGGACTCGGGGTGACGGTCGGCGCGACCGAGTAGAAGTCGACGACTTCGATCGGATCGAACTCGGCCGGTGTGGGTGGGTGGGCGAGGAACTTCGGATTGTCGGCCGGGACCCAGATCGCGCCGTCGCCGAGACGGGACGCGCCGATCTCCGGGCCCGACACCCGCCAGCGCATCCCGTAGAGGGGCAGGCCGAGAACGGTCCGCTCCGCCGGGACGCCGATCTGACCGTAGACATCGAGCGACCACTGGAGATCGGCCTGGGCACCGTCGCGGCGATCGAGCGGCGCAGACGCACCGGGCTCCGAGCCCGCGTAGTGATAGTCGTAGCCCATCAGGAAGACACGGTCGGCATCGGCTCCGATCGCGGCTGCCGCCATCGCTGCGCCGATGCCGCCGGCCGGTGTCGCGACGGACACCGTCGCATGCGGGAGCTTCGCGACGAGTGCCTCGCGCAACTTCCCGACGAACGCCCCGTAGGCCGGGATGAACTCGGGTCCGAGCTGCTCGACGTCGACATCGATGCCGTCCACGCCCGTGGTGACGGCGAGGTCGACGAGCCCATCGACCGTCGCGCCGGGAAGCGTCGCCGACCCGAAGAAGCGTCCGTTGCGCGCCGCACCGAAGCTCGAGTACACGAGCTGGACGGCCGTGTGCCGGTCATGGGCCTCCGCGATCAGCTGCTTGCCGATCGCTCCTGTGATCCTCTTGTAGCCCGTCTGTCCGGTATCGATCGCGCCGGTCTTCGTGTGCGTCACCGAGAACAGGGCGAGGGTCGTCAAAGGCGTCTTGGCGAGATGCTCGGCGATCCCGTCGTTCATCTCCCAGTACGGGACGAACCCGAAGAGCTCGTGGCCCGGGATGGGGTGCGCAGTCGGGCGTGCCGTCTCGTCGTCCACCGCGGCCGGCACGGTCGTCGGTCGGGCCTGTGGGCCGCCGGGCGGTGCCCCTGACTGCCCGCCGGCAAGCGGACCGACGGTCACTGCGAGCCCGGCGATGACGGCCACGGCGATCAGGGCCGGGCCGATCGCCTGGCGTCTCCTCATGCCGAAAGCGTGAGACCCGGTCCCGACCGGGTCAAATGAAGCGACGCCATCGACAGTCGAACGCCGGAGGGCCGATCGATCGGCGACGACAGGGAGGAGACATCGCCGCGATCCGGAGCCCTCCGGCGTTTCGACGCGGAGGAGAGAACACGGACGATGGTGGCTCGGGGCGCTGAGATTCCGCTGAGAAACGGTGGCGGCGGGCGGCCGATCTCAGCTCCAGCGTCGCAGCGGCTGGAGGAACGACACGATCTCGGCGGCGAGGCGATCGGGCTGCTCCATGCCGATCATGTGCGCGACGTCGTCCCAGATGACCGCCCTGGCGTCTGGCGCGTCCGCCTCGAGCATCCGGGCCGTGGCAGTGACCTCCGAGAAATCGAGCGTGCCCGCGATGGCAAGGACGGGACAGCGGATCTCTGCCACGCGTTCCGCGGCGGGTGGGTCGAGCCGGATCTCGCGGCCCCGCACGCGGTCGGGTTGGTTGAGCGGGAACGCCATCTCGTAGAGGAGCCCACGGGCGTCGGCTTGGAGGCGGCCAGATGGCTGGCCCGGCCCGTCGCCCCAGACGCCGACCTCGAATTCGGTCAGCGCGTGCGCGTCGAACGGCTCGGCCGAATCGACGGCCTCGTAGGCCTCGCGGATCACGGCCTCGGCGGGCGTCTCGCCACCGTCGTACCCGCCGACGCCGGCAGCGACGCCGACCACGGCAACCACCCGATCGGGCGATTCGATCGCCGTGTCGAAGGCCAGCATCCCGCCGCGGGAGTTGCCGACCAGGGCGGCCCGTACGACCCCGGACGCGTCGAGGACGGCGCGAAGGTCGGCCCGCGGAGAGAACTCGACGTCCTCGGTGGTCGATCGCCCGTAGGCGCGCGCGTCGTAGCGGATGACGCGGTAGCCGGCCGCGACGAGTGGCTCCACCATCGCGTCCCACGCTCGAAGGTCAGCGACGCCGGCGTGGAGCAGCAGGATCGGCGGCCCATCACCTTCGTCCACGAGGTGGAGGCGGCCGCCCGGGACTGCGACGGTGGTCAGCAACATGCTCGGAGCATACCGGCGATGCCCGGTCGAGGCCGTCTACCCGGGGCGTCGCCAGACGCTGCGATGTCTCGGCGATCAGCCCTCGCGGGCGATCGGCTCGAGGTCGATCGTCCGAACCTGGCGGGTACGACCGGCTTCTGTCCGCACGAGCGCCGCGGGGATGACACCCGACGTCAGCTTCTCGATCACTGCGGCTTCACCCGAGTAGAGACCATTTCCGGCGATCCGGACCCGGTCACCGATCGACAATCCTGCCCTGCCGCTGCCAGCGGTGAGGTCGATCGTCGCGACCGTCGGTCGGACGTAGGGCTCCGGTCCTGCCCCCGGACGCGGGGCTGGCTTCGTATCTGTTCGTGCCGGGGGATAGACGGTCTTCCGCTTGCGTGTCGCCACAGTGGCAGGTGCCCTCCTTGGGCCGCGACACAGGTGCGCGGCGCGAGGCGATGCTACATCGGCCCGTCAATGTCGTGCGGCCGCGGCGCACCCGTGTGTCCCGTATGGTGACCTCAGCATGGACGGACCCGAAACCTTCGACGACCCGGGGCCACTCGTCCCACAACCGCCCGGACGGGCGCGCCGCGCTGCGGTCGTCGGCATCATCGTGCTGCTGATCGTGTCGATGGTGTTCCTCGCGTTCGTGTCGGGCCGCGGGCTCGTGACGCCCCCGCCGGGTCCCGACCAGCCGACGCCGACGCTCCATGTCGCGGCCGCGACGTCGTCTCCGTCGGCGTCGCCAGCGGGCCGGCTCGCGGTCGTGGACGCCGCTGGACGTCTGGTCGTCGCCGACGACAGCGGCCGGCGCTCGGCACCGCTCGGTGGGGCCGGCATCGTCTACTCGTTCCCGGCATGGTCGCCTGATGGGAATCGCATCGCGGTGACCGGCGATGACAACGGGACGGGCGTGATCCACGTGTTCACGGTCGGTCGGGATGGTGCCGCCGACGGCGGCGCTGCGGCGGTGTACGACAGCTCGGACAACCCGCCGTTCTATCTCTACTGGTCGCCGGACGGGACGAGACTCGGCTTCCTCACCACGGAACGCGATGGCGCGATCGCCCTTCGTGTGGCGCCCGCGGACGCGAGCGCACCGGCCGCGATCGTGCGTCGCGGCGCCCCGATGTACTGGGCCTGGACGGCGCCGGACGGGCTGCTCGTCCACAGCGGCGCCGACTCGGCGGACGCGTTCGTCGGTGAGGTCCGCCTGGATGGCGTCGCCGTCGAGCCAACGGTCCGCGGATCGGGCGCGTTCAGGGCACCGGCGATGTCGGCTGATCGGGCCTTCGTCGGGTATGCGGCCTCGGCCGCGGGCGCTGACCCGGAGGTCGTCGTCGAGGCGCGCGATGGGACCGGCGAGAAGGATGTCGCTGTTCACGGCGCGGCCGCCATCGACTTCGCCCCGAGGACGCCTGATCTCGCGTTCATCGCTCCGGACGCGGCCGGCCGTGACGCGGCCCTGCCCGTCGGGCCGCTTCGCGTCCTGTCGGCTTCGACGGGCGACGTGCGCGTCGTCCTGCCCGGTCCCGTCGTTGCGTTCCTGTGGTCGCCGGACGGTCGGACGATCGCCGCCCTGCAGATCGGCCAGCCGACAGACGACAAGGTGGCGACGATCCGAGCCGGGACGGGCGCCTCCGTGCGGCTGGCAGGCACTCGTCTCGCGGCTGCCGCGCCGGGTGTCGCGCTCCGGCTCGTGTTCGTCGATGCCGCGTCGGGCGCGACACGCGGCGCACGTGCCGTCCAGGTCGGCGAGGTCTTCGCCGCGCAGGTCCTCCCCTACTTCGACCAGTACGCCCTCAGTCACCGGTTCTGGTCGCCCGACAGTCGCTCGATCGCCCTGCCGTTGACCGACGACGATGGCAGCACGCGAATCGCGATCATCCCGTCCGACGGTGGAGACACGACCGCGGCTGGCGATGGCGTTGCCGCGGCGTGGAGTCCCTGACCCGTCCGCCCGTCAGGCCGTCGACCGTAGTTGCACAATACTTGTGCATAACTTCTTTGCATGATATGGTCCCGCCATGGATACCACCCGGCCGACCATCCTTCGGCTCGATCCCGAGGGCCTCAAGGTCCTCGCGCACCCGCTCCGGTCGCGACTGCTGACGGCCCTCCGCGAACACGGACCGGCCACCGCCACAGCGCTCGCCCGTAGACTCGGAACGAACACCGGAGCGACGAGCTATCACCTCCGCAGGCTGGCGTCGGTCGGACTGGTCGATGAGACCGACGAGGGCCGCGGTCGCGAACGATGGTGGAAGGCCGCGACCGAGATGCACGGCTGGACCCAGCGCGACGCCGCGGGCGATCCCGACGCGGAGGCCGCGAGCGACTGGCTCCGCCGGCACTATCTCGCGAACTTCGTCGAGCGCTACGGGTCGTGGCTGGACGCGCACGGGTCGTGGCCGCTCGCCTGGCAGGACGTCGCGGGCGGCAGCGACTACGCGCTCCGCCTCTCACCCACCGCGCTCGCCGCGTTCCAGGCCGAGGTCGAGGCTCTCTTCCTCCGCTACCGCACGGATCCACCAGCGACCGATGACGCCGGGGATGCCGCCGCCGTCCAGGTCTACCTCTACCGATTCCCGCTCACGGACGCTGGCCGGTGTTGCCGCTCGACGCGCGATCCGTACGGACTCGATTCCTGATCCTTGTCGGGTTGTGCTGGCTGCCCACCG
>JBJMNA010000142.1:0-10598 GCA_045804485.1 Chloroflexota bacterium | reverse complement strand
CGCCGCGCGATAGCGGGCATACGCCGCCGGGTAGGGTCGCTCGATCGCCTCGAAGGTGGCTGCGACCGTTGCCCACATAGCCGCGTCATCGCGTTCGTCGAACCGCCCGACCTCGGCCCGGCAGAGCGCCGCGACGGCCCGGTCGCGCGTCGGGGGTGAAGGTCCGGCCCCGTCCTCCCGGGCCGCGAGCATTGCCGCCACCCGCTCGACCTGGGCGGCGATCGCCTCGACGCGGGCGCGCGCGCCTCTCAGAGCGGCGTCGTCGCGTCGGGCACGAGCGGCGCCGGCGAGATCCGCCTCGAGACGGAGAGCCGTTGCGGCGAGTGTCGCAAGCGCTGGATCCGGCAGCCCGGCGGCGGCGAGGCCGAGGCCTTCGGCGACGGCGGCGCGAGCGTCGGTGACGCGACCCTCGGCGACGGCGAGGTCCGCGGCGGCGGCGAGCACCGCTGAGTGGTCGTCGCCGGTTGCGATGGAGGCCTCGGCGGCGCGGGCATCGGAGAGCGCGGCGGCGGCGGATACGAGGTCGCCACGGAAGGTGTCCAGGCGGCAGCGCTGGATGAGCAGCCGCAGTCCGGCTTGACCGAGCGGCGGCCGGGCGAGCCCGAGGCGGAGGAACCCGTCGGCCTCGTCCCACGACCCGAGTGCGATCGCTGCCTTCGCCGCGATCGCCAGGATCTGGCCGCCGTAGGTCCGCTCCACACCGAGGACACGGACACGCTCCCATCCCTCACGTGCCACGTCGAGAGCCTCGCGTGCGCGCCCGACGCGGTCGAGCAGAGTCGCGAGGTTCGAAGCCCCCAGCGCGATCCCCTCGGTCCCCCCGAGCTCGTCGGCGATCGCGAGGCCCGCGCGGACAGACGCAACGCCTTCCTCCACGCGTCCGAGGAGAGCGAGGTCCCAGCCGAGGATCCCGAGCGCGAGCGCCTCGTCGCTTCGCGATCCGACGGCACGAGCGACGACGATCGCTTCCTCGGCGTACGGAATCGACTCATCGAGTCGTCCAGACGTCATCAGCAGACCTGCGTGATGGGCAAGGATCCTCGAGCGCGCGGCCGATGGCGGATCCGTCGGGACGAGCCGTTCGGCTGCCTCGACCGCGGCCGCAGCGGCGGCGTGATCGCCCGCCTCCCAGAGATACCAGCGCTGGCGCTCCTGGAGCGACGCGGCCCGGGCTGGGTCGGCGGCGGCGTCGACGAGGCCGATCGCCTGCTCCCCGAGCGTGACGGCTGTCCGGTAATCGCCGATGAGCACGGCCGTCTCCGCGGCGCGGACGAGGACCTCGGGCCGGTCGAGCGCCGCGGTCGCGTCCGGCACGGCCTCCCAGAGGTCGAGCGCGCGTCGATACCGGCGGTGTGCGTCGGGGAACGCAGCGCCACGCTCGGCGGCCTGTCCAGCTTCGACGCTGGCCGCGAGCGCGCGACGGTCGTCGCCGGCCGCCTCCCATTGGTCTGCGATCTCGCCCGCGGTCGGTGGCGGCCCCGTCGCCGGCCGGCTCTCCACGCGATCACGCGCCCGGCGTTCGAGCGCCTCGGCATAGCGCGCGTGGAGCCGGGTCCGTTCGCCCGGCAGGAGCGATGCGTGGACGACCTCGCGGAGGAGCGCATGGCTGAAGACGTAGCGTGGATCGGAGGAGCCGTTCGCGCCGGGCTCGCCCGCGCCGGAGACGAGGATCCGCCGGTCGATCGCCTCGCGAAGTCCCTCGCGCACCGATGCTGGACCGAGGTCCGAGACGTCCGTCAGCAGGTCGTCGTCCACCCTCCCGCCCGCGGCGGACGCCACGCGCAGGATCTCCTGGCATGTCTCCGACGCGGCGGCCACCCGAGCGAGCAGGACGTCGCGGAGGCGTGCCGGCAGGACCGCTCCCGTCGTCTCGGACGAGACCGCGAGGAGCTGCTCGGCGAAGAACGGATTGCCGCCGGAGCGCTCGAGCGTCCGGTCGACGAGGCCCGCATCGGGCGGCGTGCCGAGCTCGTCGCTCATGAGCGCCATCAGCTCGTCGCGTCCGAAGCGCGCGAGGTCGACGCGGTCGATGCGGTCGCCTCGCTCCAGTCCCGCAAGGTATGCCAGGAATCCGCCTCCGGGATCGCTCTCGTCGGTCCGGACCGTGGCGATCAGCAGGACGCGTTCGTCGCGCAGGTTGCGCACGAGGAAGCCGACCAGCTCCCTCGTCGACGGGTCCGCCCACTGAAGGTCGTCGATGACGAGGACGACCGGGCTGACGCGAGCGAGCCGTTCGAGGACTCCGAGGACGAGCTCGAACAGACGGACCTGCGCGAAGCGGTCCTCGGCGACATCGCCGCGACCTCCCCCGCCGGTCTCGACCGCGGACGGACGCTCGCCTCCGATCCCGACCTCGGGCATCAGCCGGCCGAGATCCGCACGACCGGGCCCGAGGAGAGCCGGCAGGGCGGCGGCGTCCACGTCACGGAAGAGAGTCCGCAACGCCTCGACCAGTGGCCCATACGGCACGCCGCCGGCACCGACCGGGAGACACCCGCCGGCCACGACCCGACCGCCGCGGGCACGGACGTCGCGCGCGAAGGCGTCGACGAGTCGCGTCTTGCCGATCCCCGCCTCACCCGCGACCAGCACCGTGCACGCGTCACCCGTCGCCGCGCGCTCGAAGGAGCGGGCGAGGCGAGCGAGCTCCGCCTCACGCCCGACGAACGTTCGACCTCGAGCCTGGTCCACGACCGCCCGATGATAGGCATGGCGGCGCGGCCGGCGTCTCGGGCGCCGGTCGACGAGCTCGAGGCGCAGTGTCACGCGGTCATCCCCACCAGGGCGAGGTGTGAGCGGAGTCGGCCACGTGCCCGGCACAGGCGCGTCCGCGTGGCCGGCCCCGACACGCCGGTCATCCGGGCGATCTCGGCGGGGCGATACCCCTGGGCCGCGAGCACGACGATCCGTCGGTCCTCACAGGGAAGCGCCGCGAGCGCCTCGGACAGGATCTCGTCACGCTCGCGGTCGATCACGGTGTCCTCGGGCGAATCGGCGACGTCGCGCTCGAGCAGTCCCGGCATGGCGCGGGTGACGACCGCGCTATGACGCGCGCGGCTCACCACCAGATTCCGGCCGACTCGGTGGAGCCACGCGGCGGGATCGAGCGGCGCGCGGCCGGCGCCGATCTCCGTCGCGAGCCGCAGGAAGCACTCGCTGACGAGGTCGTCGGCCGTTGCCGGATCTCGTGTCAGGCCGATGAGCCAACCGCGGAGCGCCGGTGCGTGTGCCCGGAATGTGGCGTCGAGAAGCGCCGACGCGTCCGCGTCGGAGCGGCGCGTCACGAGAAGCGCCGGGTTCGTCTTCGAGAACATCGTGGGACCTCCGTTCGATCGTCCGGCCATCGCGACCGGTCGACTCGAACGTCGGGCTAAGGCGGCTGTCCGGGCATCGGGCGTCGGGTGCATCGCATCCCGGCGGCCGCCTCATTTCCGGTGCCCGCGGGCTCAGTGGCGGATGAGGTCCTCGACGACGGGCAGGATCCGCTCGACCCACAGCGCGTACTGGACGCCGCTCGGGTGGAGACCATCGCGCGCGACGAGCGCCCGGTCATCTGCGGCGCGCAGCGACAGGTCGAACGTGTCGACGAAGGCGATCCCGCGGTCGCCGGCCACCCCCGCCATCGTGGCGTTGGCCGCGACGATCTCGTCGTGCTGGCGTCGTGGGTCCCCGTAGTCGGCGCCCGACGGCGTCACCGTGTAGTCCGGGGTCGCGACAGTCAGGATCCGCGTCGGAGACAGACGGGCGAGCAGCAGGTCGAGGATCCGCGTGACGTTCGCCGCATACGTGTCAGGCGCGACGCCCTGGACGACATCGTTCACGCCGATCAGGAGGCTGACGAACTCCGGCCGGAGCCGGTCGAGGGCCGGCAGCTCGCGCCGGACGACATCGGCCGACGTGTAGCCGTTGACCGCGAGGTTCCCGACGAGCTCGAGCGTCGGCTCACGCGGGCCGAGGGCCGCGACCAACAGGTCGGGCCACCGCTCGACGTCCGCGACGGAGGTTCCGATGGTGTACGAGTCGCCGAGCGCGACGTAGCGCACCGGCCGCTCAGATACGGACGCGGAGCGACTCGAGCCCGCGCAGGACGAAGGTCGGCTTCCAGCGGGGCGTCTCGAGGACCTCGAGCCGCGGCGCACGGCGAAGGAGCGTCTCGAAGGCGATGCCGAGCTCGAGCTTGGCGAGCGGCGCGCCAAGGCAGTAGTGGATGCCGGCGCCGAACGAGAGGTACGGGTTGGGGTCGCGACCGAGGTCCAGCTCGTCGGGCATCTCGAACGCGCGGCTGTCTCGGTTCGCCGAGCCGAAGAGCATGGCGACCTCCTCGCCCCGTTGGAGCTCGATGCCATGGATCTCCACCGGTGACAGGACCCATCGCTCGAACAGCGACAGCGGCGTGTCGTAACGGAGGAGCTCCTCGATGGCGGTCGGCATAAGCGCAGGCTCGTCGCGCAGGCGGGCGAGCGCGTCGGGATGACGGAAGAGTGTCCACCACCCGTTGCCTGCGCCGTTGACCGATGCCTCGTGCCCCGCATTGAGCAGAAGGACGCAGGTCGCGATGAGCTCCTGTTCGGTCAGCGTGTCGCCGTCGTCCACGACGGCCGCCAGCCCGCTGATGAGGTCATCGCCGGGACGCTCGCGGCGTTCGGCCAGCAGGCCGCGCAGGTAGCCGCCGAAATCGAGACTCGCCTGGACCGCCTTGCGGGCCGACGCCTCGGGCGGGTCGAGCTCGTACATCAGGCACATGTCGGCCGACCAAGGCCGAAGGTGATGACGGTCGGCCTCCGGGATCCCGAGCAGCTCCGCGATGACGGTGACGGGCAATGGCTCGACATAGTCTGCGATGAGGTCGATCTCGCCCGCACCGGCGCAGGCGTCCAGGAGCCCGTCCACGATCGCCTGGATCCTCGGCCGAAGCGCCTCCACGGTCCGTGGCGTGAACGCCTTGAGCACCAGGCGGCGGAGCCGCGTGTGGTCCGGCGGCTCGAGGTCGAGCATGCCGGCATCGTTCAGCTCGTGGAACGGCGCGTGCCACGCGGGCGGCTCGGGCCGGCCCATCTCGGCGTGGGTGGATTG
The DNA here is from genome assembly GCA_045804485.1 of Chloroflexota bacterium. Lineage (GTDB taxonomy): Bacteria > Chloroflexota > Limnocylindria > Limnocylindrales > CSP1-4 > SPCO01. The sequence goes on along the minus strand of JBJMNA010000142.1, from coordinate 5,525 downwards.
GTGGAGGTAGGTCCGCCCGAGACCGCGGTCGCGGAGCAGGCGGTTGACGTCGGCGTGCCGCGAGATGAGCCACTGTGACGTCGCTGCGTTCCAGAGGATCGGATGCTCGTCACGGAGCCGCTCGTAGACAGGGTACGGATCTGCGATGAACGCACGATCCGAGGGGTCGAACCCGAGGTCGAGAGGCGTCACGTCGGCCATGCCCGGAGATTACCCGAGCCGTCCGCGCGCCCACCCGCGCCGACGCGATTGCGCCTTGCCGCTTCATGGTCGGTATCGCTAGGATGTCCCCCAACGGCCAGCCGGGAGGGCTGACCGCGACCCCGGCCGGAACGATCCCTGGTCAGCTGACCGTCGCGGGCGTCCGGTCCAGGATTTGGAGGAGGACACATGCGCATCCGTAGTACCGGACTGACCCTGTTCGCGGGGCTGTCCATCCTGGTCGCCGCCTGTAGCAGCGGGACGGCCTCGACGGCTCCCTCTGCCGCGGCACCATCGGCCGCTGCGCCGAGCACCGCCGCTTCCGGCGGCGCGTCCGCAGGCGCTTCGGGCGGCGCCTCGGCAGGCGCTTCCGCGGGCGCGTCGGCAGGCGCTTCCGCCGGCGCGTCGGGAGCCGCTTCGCCCGGCTCGTCGGACCTCAAGATCGGCGTCGTCACCGACGTCGGCAAGGTCAACGACAAGAACTTCAACCAGTTCAGCTACGCCGGCGCGGTCAATGGCGCGGTCTCGATCGGTGCCAAGACCCCGTCCGTCGTCGTCCCGACGGCGCCGTCCGACTACGAGCCGGACCTGCAGGCCTACGTCGACCAGGGCTACGACATCATCGTCGCAGTCGGCTTCAACCTCGTCGCCCCGACGGCGAAGCTCGCCAAGCAGAACAAGGACATCTGGTTCATCGGCGTCGACCACAACCCGTGCATCGACAAGAACGGCGATATCTCGCCCGACTTCTCGGACTGCTCGGGCGATCTGTCGAAGCTGATCCCCAACTACATCGCGATCAACTACCAGGAAGACCAGGCGGGCTACCTCGCCGGGATCGTCGCCGCGTCGACGAGCAAGAGCGGCATCATCGGCGCGGTCGGTGGCGTCGCGGTCTGCGGCCCGTGCGTGCGCTACATCCAGGGCTTCTATCTCGGCGCCCAGTCGGTCAACCCGGCCATCAAGATGAAGTCGGCCTGGGTCTCGGCCTCCGACTTCGTCAAGGGTTTCGCCGACCAGGCCGGTGGCACCGCCTACGGTGAGCAGTTCATCAAGCAGAACCCTGGTATCGACGTCGTCTTCCAGGTGGCCGGCCTGACCGGCAACGGCGTCATCGACGCCGCCTGCGCGGCGGGCATCAACGCCATCGGCGTCGATGTCGACCAGTACAACTCCTACGCTGCGTCGCAGAAATGCCTCCTGACGAGCGCGGAGAAGCACCTCGCGGTGTCCGTCTCGACCTCGATCCAGCAGATCAGCGACAAGAGCGCCAAGGGTGGCATCGTCGTCTACAACGCCGCGAATAACGGGATCGGCGTCTCGGCATTCACCAACGCGGCGAAGGACATCCCCGACCTCCAGTCGAAGATCGACGCGGCCCTCGCGGGCATGAAGGACGGGTCCGTCAAGACCTGCCCGCCGGCCCCCGACTGCGGCAAGACGCCCGCACCGCCGATCGGCAACTGATCCGGACCCAGTAGCTCGAGCGGGTCGGCCTCACAGGCCGACCCGCTCGTCATATCCGTCGTGGTGAACGCAGCCGAGGCACCGATGACGTCGGAGTCCCCGCAAGTTCGCGCCCCCGCCCTCGAGATGCGGGGCATCACCAAACGCTACCCGGGCGTCGTCGCGAACCAGTCGATCGACCTGGACATCCGTCCGGGCGAGATCCACGCGCTGCTCGGCGAGAACGGCGCCGGCAAGACGACCCTCATGAACATCCTCTACGGGCTGGCACGTCCGGACGAGGGCAAGATCCTCATCGACGGCACCGAGGTCGATCTGACCGGGCCGTCCGACGCGATCCGCCGCGGGATCAGCATGGTCCATCAGCACTTCATGCTCGTCCCGGTCCTGAGCGTGGCCGAGAACATCGTGCTCGGCGAGGAGACCACCGTCCGCGGCGGCTTCCTCGATCGCAAGGAGGCCCACAAGCGAATCGTCGACCTCGGTCGACGCTTCGGCTTCGAGGTCGACCCGGAGGTCAAGGTCGGCTCGCTGTCGGTCGGTTGGCAGCAGCGCGTCGAGATCCTGAAGGCGCTGTATCGCGACGCGAAGGTCCTCGTCCTCGACGAGCCGACGGCGGTCCTCACGCCGCAGGAGACGCAGGAGATCTTCGAGGTCCTGCGGAGGCTCGCGGCCGAGGGCCACAGCATCGTCTTCATCAGCCACAAGCTGTACGAGGTCCTCGAGATCGCCGACCGGATCACGGTCATCCGGCGCGGCAAGGTGGTCGGCCAGCGGATCCCGTCCGAGACGAACGAGGAGGACCTCGCCGAGCTGATGGTCGGGCGGGAGGTGTCACTCACGGTCGACCGTGGCGAATCGATCCCGGCGGCGCCGACCCTCACGGTGACCGGGCTGATCGTCCGCGACGACCGCGGGAACGAGGTCGTCCACGGCGTGGACCTCGAGGTCCGCGCCGGCGAGATCCTCGGCATCGCCGGCGTGGCCGGCAACGGCCAGGACGAGCTGATCGAGGCGATCGTCGGACTGCGCAAGCCGGCGGGCGGGTCCGTCATGCTCGACGGGACCGACATCACGGGGCTGAAGTCGCGGGACGTCTACGAGCACGGCGTCGGCTACGTCCCGGCCGACCGGCACCGCTTCGGGCTCGTCCTGTCGTTCAGCATCGCCGACAACCTCGTCCTGACGAGCTATCACCGGCCGCCCTTCTCGCGGGGACTGCTGCGGAACGACGCGGCGATCCGCGAGGCGGCCGAGGAGCAGATCAAGGCCTACGACATCCGGACGCACTCGTCGGAGGCCAAGGCCTCCACGCTGTCCGGCGGCAACCAGCAGAAGGTCGTCATCGCGCGCGAGTTCAGCCGCGACCTGCGCCTCCTCGTCCTCGATCAGCCGACCCGTGGTCTCGACGTCGGCAGCATCGAGTTCATCCACAAGCAGACGATCGCCAAGCGCGACGCCGGTGCCGCGGTCCTTCTCGTCTCGGCCGAGCTCGACGAGATCCTCGAGCTGTCGGACCGGATCGCGGTCATCTATCGCGGGCAGCTGGTCGGGCTGCGCGATGGGAGGACGGCCGACAAGAACGACGTCGGGCTGCTGATGGCGACCGGTGGACGCGAGTCGTTGGAAGCGACGAAGAGCATGGCCGCCGATGCGGATATCGACGCGGGCTCCGGGAGCGCCGCATGAACGACCGCGTGGGACGCGCCTGGGGCATCCTCGCGCTGCCGCTCATCTCGATCGTCCTGTCGGTCCTCGTCGGCTCGCTCGTCATCATCTTCTCTCAGTGGCTGGTGACGGGAGCGCTCCAGCCGGGCCTCGCGTTCGACGCCTACAGCGCCCTCGTCTCGGGATCGGTCGGCTCGGAACGGGCCATCGTCAACACGCTCAACAACACGATGCCGCTGCTGCTCGGCGGGCTCGCTGTCGGACTCGGCTTCAAGGCCGGGCTGTTCAACATCGGTGTCCAGGGCCAGTTCCTGATGGGCGCTCTGGGGTCCGTCATCGTCGGCGTCCAGCTGCGCCAGAGCCCCGTGCTCATCGCCGTCCCCGTCTCGCTCGTGGCGGGGATGATCTTCGGGGCTGCGTGGGGCTTCATCCCGGGCTTCCTCAAGGCGGTGTCCGGGGCCCACGAGGTCGTGACCACGATCATGCTCAACTTCGTGGCCATCGCCATCCTTGCGGCGGCGGTCAGCGGCCCGCTCAACGTCATCGGCTCGGCGTCGCCGACGACGCTGCCTGTCGGCAACGCATCGCTGCCGGTGATCCTCGGCCGGAACGGCACGATCGCGATCATCTACGCGCCCCTGATGGCCATCCTGTACGGCTGGCTGCTGTTCCGGACGACGCGCGGCTTCGAGATCCGCATCGCGGGCGCGAGCCCGGACGCCGCGCGATACGCCGGCATGTCGCCGCGCAACCTGATCATCTGGACGATGACGGTGTCGGGGATGCTCGGCGGGATGGCCGGTGCCACCGACCTTCTCGGGGCGACCCATTCGATGACGACGACCTACGGCACGACCGTCGGCTTCGACGCGATCGCTGTCGCGTTGCTCGGGCGGACCAGCCCGATCGGTATCGTCCTCGCCGCCCTCCTGTTCGGTGCGATGCGCACCGGCGCGTCCGCGATGCAGATCCAGGCCGGCGTCCCGGCCGACCTCGTCGGCGTCCTCCAGGCGACGATCCTGTTCTTCCTGGTGATCGGTCCCGTCATCAAGCGGATCTTCCGCCTGCGCGGCGCCAAGACCGGCATCGAGGACGAGACGACGACATTCACCGCGACCTACGGCGGGGAGGCGACGATCCGCTGATGGACCAGTCCCTCTACGGGATCCCGATCGTCGGGGTCGTCTTCGAGCTCATCGGCTACCTCATCGCGATCGCGCCCCTCATCGCGCCGATCGTCCTCAAGGCGTCCGTCCCCATCGGGTTCGCCGCGTTGTGCGGGGTGATGTGCGAACGCTCAGGCGTCGTCAACATCGGGATCGAGGGGACGATGCTCGTCGCCGCGTTCGTCGGCTGGACGGCGGGCGTCTACCTCGTTCCGGTCTTCGGCTCCGATGCTGGTCCGGTCTTCGGGGCGACGCCGACGCTCGTCATCGCGCTCGTCCTCGCGGTCCTGTCGGGTGTCGTCGTGTCGCTCGTCCACGCCTGGTTATCGATCTCGGTGAAGGCCGACCAGATCATCAGCGGCACCATCATCAACATCGCCGCGTTCGGGATCACCGGCTACCTGATCTCGCTGCTGTCGGTCAACTCGCCCGAGGGTGCTGGCCAGTTCAAGGCGTGGAACCCGCCGAAGGAGCTGACCGACCTTCCGATCGTCGGCTGGCTGGCCGACACGATCCTGGGCCAGGGACCGATCACGATCTCGCTGATCGTCATCGTCATCGCCTTCCAGATCGCCCTCTTCCGAACGCGCTGGGGACTCCGCAGCCGGGCGGTCGGCGAGCACCCACGGGCGGCAGAGACGGTCGGCATCGACGTCATCAGGCTGCGCTACCGGAACGTCCTGCTCGGCGGCGTGCTCGCCGGGCTCGGCGGCGCGTTCCTGAGCATGGAAGCGACCGCCGCGTTCCAGCCCGGGATGACGGTCGGCAAGGGCTTCATCGGGCTCGCGGCGATGATCGTCGGGCGGTGGACGCCCATCGGCGCGTTCGGGGCGGCCGTCCTGTTCGCGTCGACGGTCGGGATCGCGCAGTCGATCCTCATCGCGCCGCCGTCGGGTCAGCTCGGCGACATCCTCGTCTCGCTGCCGCCGCAGTTCTTCGACGCGCTGCCATATCTCGTGACGATCGTCATCCTCGCCGGCGTCGTCGGGCGGAGCATCCCGCCGGCCGCCGACGGCCAACCGT
>JBJMNA010000141.1:0-27540 GCA_045804485.1 Chloroflexota bacterium | reverse complement strand
GCATGGCTCGTTCGAACGACGTTCAACCAGTCACGTGACGGGCCGTGCTCGCCCTTCGTCGTGACGATCTCGACGATGTCGCCGTTCTTGAGCCGGTAGTCGAGTGGGACGAGTCGGTTGTTGACCTTCGCGCCGATCGTCCGATGGCCGACGTCGGTGTGGATCCGGTAGGCGAAGTCGAGCGGCGTCGCGCCGGCCGGCAGGTCCTTGATGTCGCCCTTGGGCGTGAACACGAAGACCTGGTCCTGGAAGATGTCGAGCTTGATGCCCTCGACGAATTCGGTCGCGTCCGATTCCGAGACGTCGCGCTGCCAGTCCATGAGCTGGCGGAGCCAGGCGAGCTTGGCGTCGTACTCGCGGTCGGACTTGGTCCCTTCCTTGTAGCGCCAGTGCGCCGCGATGCCGACCTCGGACACCTGGTGCATCTGGTGGGTCCGGATCTGGATCTCGAGTGGCTTGCCGTCCAGCGCGATGACCGCGGTGTGGAGCGACTGGTAGAGGTTGTTCTTGGGGACCGCGATGTAGTCGTCGAACTGCCCCGGGATCGGACGCCAGATGGAGTGGACGATCCCCAGCGCCGCGTAGCAGTCGCGGACCTCGTCGACGAGCAGCCGGATCGCGTAGACGTCGTAGATCTCGCCGAACTCCGCGCTCTTGCGCTGCATCTTCTTCCAGATGCTGTAGATGTGCTTCGGGCGGCCTTCGATGTCGGCTGTGATCCCGGCGGCCTCGAGGCTCGGTCGCAGCTCGGCGATGGCGCGCTCGATGTAGGTCTCGCGGCCCTTCCGCCGCGTGTCGAGCAGCTTCGCGAGCTCGCGGAACCGTTCGGGTTCGAGCGCCTTGAAGGCGAGGTCCTCGAGCTCCCACTTCATCTGCCAGATGCCGAGGCGCTCGGCGAGTGGCGCGTAGATCTCCATCGTCTGGCGAGCGATGCGGCCCTGCTTCTCGACCGGCAGCGCGTACAGCGTGCGCATGTTGTGGAGGCGGTCGGCGAGCTTGATCAGGACGACCCGGATGTCCTGGGCCATCGCCAGGAGCATCTTCCGGATGTTCTCGGCCTGCTGCTGTTCGTGGCTGTGTGTCGAGAACCGCGACAGCTTCGTGACGCCATCCACGAGTTGCGCGACCTCGGCGCCGAAGAGCTCCTCGACGTCGGTCAGGCTGTACTCGGTGTCCTCCGGGACGTCGTGGAGGAGAGCGGCCTGGATGGCGGTCGTATCGAGGCCGAGCTCGGCGAGGATCTGCGCGGACGCGATCGGGTGGATGACGTACGGGTCGCCGGTCGCCCGCTTCTGGCCCTCGTGGGCCGTCACCGCGAGGTCGAAGGCCTTCCTGACCGGTTCGAGGTCGGCGCCCGGGTGCTGGTCGAGGATCGCCGCTTCGAGGAGCAGGCGAAGCGCGTCGAGGTCGGGACCCTTGCCGTTGCGGTCGGGCGCAACGACAGGCGTCCGGCGCGGTCCTCGGCCGGATGACGGGTCCGGCTTCGTCTTGGTGCGTGGTGTCGTGCTGGCCATTCCTTCCAAGGATACGCTCAGCCGAAGCCGGCACGGTGCAGGGCGGCCTCCGCCTCGGCTCGCTCGTTCCACGGGATCGGGCCGTCGGGGCCGATGATCGAGCTCTCGTGGCCCTTGCCGGCGAGAAGCACGATGTCGCCGGGTCGCGCCCGTTCCAACGCCGCATCGATCGCCGCGCGGCGATCGGCGATGACGAGGAGGTCGTGATCGCGGCGCTTGCCGGTGGCCTCCGCCCCGCGGGCGATGGCATCGTTGATGACGGCCGAGTCCTCGCCGCGGGGGTCCTCGTCGGTGACGACGACGATGCGGGCACGCTCGCCCGCGATGCGTCCCATCAGCGGCCGCTTCTGCGTGTCGCGCTCGCCGGCCGATCCGAAGACGGCGATCACGCCGCCGCCGCCCGATGCCGCCAATGGAGCGAGCAGGTCGAGCACGGTCTGGAGCGCGACCGGGCTGTGGGCGAAGTCCACGATGACGCCGAACGGTTGGCCGACGTCGATCCGTTCCATGCGCCCGGGCACCACCGCGAGCGACGCGAGCCCGTCTCGGACTGCTGCCGGGTCCAGCCCGACCGCCTCGCCAAGCGCGACCACGGCGAGGGCGTTGTGGGCGTTGAACCGGCCGACGAGCTGGAGCTCGAGGGTCGCGGCGCCCGACGGCGCCTCGTATGCGACGCGAAGACGGCGACGGTCCTCTTCGATCCGCGTGGCGCGGATGTCGGCCGCCTGGTCGGTCCCGTAGGTGAGGATGCGCGCGCCGGATTCCTGTGCGACCCCGATGAACGAGCCGGCTGACGGATCGTCGGCGTTGACGATGCCGACGGCGGGCCAGGCGAGGGGCTTGGCGCGATGCCGGGCGAGGAGCTCGAAGAGCCGGAGCTTCGCGTCGCGATAGGCCTCCCACGTCCCGTGGAGCTCGAGGTGCTCGTGGGTGAGGTTCGTCAGGATGGCGACGTCGTAGGCGGTCTCGTCCACGCGGTGGAGCGCGAGTCCGTGGGACGTCGTCTCGACGACGGCCGCCTGGTCACGGGCGCGGACCATGGCAGCGAGCGTTCGCTGGAGGGCAGGTGCCTCGGGCGTCGTCGCGTGCTCCTCGTTCGGTTCCTGGGTCCCGCCGATGCGGGTCGCGGCCGTGCCCGTCATGCCGGTCGAGATGCCGGCCCTTTCGAGCGCCGCCGTGGCGAGGAACGAGGTCGTCGTCTTGCCGTCCGTGCCGGTGATCCCGACGACCGCGAGTTCGTGGCTGGGGTCGCCGTACCACCACGCCGCGGCCGTCGCGAGCGCGCGGCGCGTGTCGGCGACGACCAGCTGCGGGAGCGCCAGCCCGGGCAGCGGCGTCTCGACGAGCGCGGCCGCAGCACCCGCCGTCGCGGCCGCTTCGACGTAGTCGTGGCCGTCGACATGGAGTCCGGGGATGGCGACGAACAGGGTCCCGGCGCCTACCTCCCGCGAGTCGTTCGTCACGCCTCGGACAGCAACGTCCGCCAGACCCGCCGGTCCGATGGCCTGGCCGTCGCGGCGCGCACCGAGCGCGGCCCTGGCGGCACCGAGCCTGTCGATCAGGCCGCGGAGCGGCGTCGGCGCGTCCGGCTCCGCGGCGCGGATGAGGTCGGCGATGGTCGGCTCCGTCATCGGCGGAACACGCGTGCGACCTTCGTCGCGAGCCGGCCCGCCTGGTAGCCGCGGGCGTCGAAGACCCGCTCGTGCGCACCGGTGAGCTCGAGCCAGCGGCCCCCGAAGGAGGTCTTGTGCTGGTAGAGGCCATAGAGCGGGTCGCCTTCCGCCGGTTCTCCCCGGGCGCCGGGCACGTCCACGCCACCGAGATCCATCTCGGAGCAGCGCTCACGGATGGCGAGCTCGATCGCCCGCCAGCGGAGCAGGTGGAGCGCGCCCGGGTGGGTCCTTCGGCTCTCGGCGTGGTCGCCCGAGTGGACCGTCGAGAGACGGCCGCCGTGGCGATACAGGATCAGGCCGCCGAGCGGCGCGCCATCGGCCGCTCCCGCACGGGCCTCGAGGTAGACGAGGTGCCCTGCGTCGAGCGCGGCGCGCCACCACGCGACGAACCCCGCCCGCGGGCCGAACGAAAAGTGCTTTCGTTCGCCGGTCTCGAGAAGAAGGTCGTAGAACCGGTCGAAGGCCGCCGCCGGGGACTCGGCGGGCCGCACGAACCCCTCGCCCGCCCCGTCCGCTGACGCCCTGGCGTCATGGCGCACGACCACGACGGAAGCCTTCTCGGCGCCGCGGATGCGCTGCCGGGTCGACTTCGAGATGCCCTCGAACACGGCCTCCTCGTCGGCATCGGGGCCGAGCGGGAGCGAGATCCGGTGCCGCGACGGCTGGATCTCCTCGATCTGATGGAAACCGGCTGCCTCGATCGTGGTCCGGAACGTCCCGTCAGACGCCGGCACCTCGGGATCGGCCGCGACGACATCGATGCCGCCGGCAGCGAGCATATCGGCGACCGCGATGAGCCGCCGGGCGTGGCCCGACGCGTCGGTACCCATCACCACCGGTCCGCGCGGGAGATACGCACTGCCGCCCCGCATCACCGGCCACGAGCGATCCAGCGCGAGGGTCCGTCCGCCATCGTCGCCGACAAGGAATCGCGGTCGCCATCCGCTCTTCGCGCGATGCTCGGCCCACGCGCGCGATTGGTAGACGTGTCCCCCCGGCGCCTCGACCGTCAGCGTGTCCCAATCGGCGAGCTCGGCCGCCGTCGCGTCGCGGATGCTCAATCGGCCGCGCCGTAGGACGCGGCGTTCCCCCCGGCCGCCACGCCGCGCCGCCGGCGCGCCCAGCGCACCCGAACGCGCTGCGCGAAGTCGTACGACTCACGCCCGATGCCGCTCAGCACCAGATCCCACGCGCCGATGTAGCGGACCTCGCGGCCACCGAATCCCGTCTTGAAGTGCGCGATCCCGCCCGTCGCGAGGCCCCACAGGTCATAGCTCGTGGCCCCGGCCTCGCGCGACGAACGGATCGCCTCCCACTTGAGCAGGTAGTTGGCGCGCGAATCCGCGCCGGCAGCCGTCATGCCGCCGTACGGCTCGACCACCCGGGGCCCGCAACGAACGAGGAACAGCGTCGCCTGGGGCTGGCCGTCCGCGTCCTGCGCGAATAGCAGCCGGGCGTTCCCGGACGGAGCGAACGCCTCCCACACGTCGCGATAGGCCGATTCGGCACGGATGAGGAACCCGGCCCGGTCGGCGGTCTCGCGATAGATCCGGTAGAAGTCGCCGAGGCGGGAGCCGTCGGCGTCGACGACCGTGACTCCACCCGTGCGGGCCTTGTTGACGTACTGACGCCACTTCTTGCGCAGGTCGCCCCAGAGCGCGTCCTCGTCGGGATGAAGGTCGATGATGCGGGTCGCGTTCGGCTGGATCGGCGGCGACGGTCTCCAGCCCGCCGAGCGCAGCGCGCGTCGAAGCGAACCGTCCGTGTCGTCCGGTCCGTCGGCTTCGATCTCGGGGTCGATCCGGACGTGGCTGACGCGGCCGGCGGAGGCCGGCAGGTCGCGGCGGACGGATCCCGTGAGCGCCCGGATCGCGTCGGCATCCCAGGCGGCCGCGACAGGCCCGCGCGGCGCGTAGGCGAAGCCCCACGGCATCGGTCGCGGCCGTCGGACGAGGATCTGCGCGGCTGCGCCGGTGGTGTCGCCGACGCGATGTGACGTCCAGCCGTTCACGGCCTTGACGCGCGCCCAGGCCGATGTCTGGAGATACGAGCCGGGGTCGCTGTCGGCGACGAACCGATCCCAGGCCGCGTCGTCGGTCACGACCTGACCGGGCGGCGGAGCAGGTCGGCCATGACCCCGACGATAGACGGCAGTTCGGGGATCCGCAAGGCGAGCGAGACCACGGCATAGACCGCGCCGAACGCGAGACTGACGACGGCCGCCTCGGCGAGCAGCACGAGCCGGCCGGGCGCGACTCCGAGCGCGTTCGCCAGCGCACCGAGGACGGGCACCGCGACGAGGCCCGCGACGACGCTGCCGACGATCGCCTCGACGCCGACCCGCCCGAGGCCGGCGAGGCGGAAGTACGGCAGGCGGCGGTGGAGGATGGCGAGCAGCGCAAGGGCCTCCAGCCATGCGGCGATCGCGATGGCCAGGGCGATGCCGGGCAGACCCAGCGGCCCGACCAGCACGACCGCAAGCGTGCAATTGACGACGACCGCGGCGACCGCCGCGACGACCGGAGTGACCGTGTCCTGTCGTGCGTAGAAGGCCCGGGCAAGGACAGCGATGAGTGCGTGCGCGGTCAGCCCGACCGAGAACGCGACGAGCGTCACGGCGACGAGATCGAGGTCAGAACGGCTGATGCTGCCACCCCCGAACAGCGCATCGACCACGGGTTGGCGGACGACGGCCGTCAACACCGCGATCGGCACCATGACGTAGATGAGCAGTCGCAGCGCCCGTGTCAGCAGGCCTGCGAAGGCATCCTCGCGCCCGACCGCCGCCTCGCGCGACAGGGTCGGCAGCACGACGATCCCGAGCGGGACCCCGATGATCCCAAGCGGGATCTGCAGCAACGCGAACGCGAAGTTGAAGTCCGAGACCGCGCCGTTGCCGAGCAGGCTGGCCAGCGCCGTGACGACGATGAATGTCACTTGGGTCACGCCGAGGCCGAGCGCCCGCGGCGCCATCAGGAACAGCGCTTTTCGCGCCTCAGGGTCGCCGGCTTCGATCCGGGCGTCATAGCGGAAGCCCATCCGGGTCAGCGGTCGGAGCTGGACGAGGAGGTGTCCGAGCGAGCCCGCGACGACCGACACCGCGAGGCCCTCCACGCCGAACCGTGGACCGAGGATGAGCGCGCCGCCGATGATCGCGAGGTTGTAGACCACGGGCGCGATCGCGGACGCGGCGAACCGGCCGCCAGAGTTGAGGACGCTCGTCGCGACCGCCCCCATCGCCAGGAAGATGGGGCTGAGCAGCATGATCCGCGTCAGCTCGATGGTCTTCTCGAGCTTCGGGCCCTCGAACCCGGGTGTGATGATCGGGACCACGATCGGCGCGAGCACGAACAGTGCCGCAGCCAGCACGAGCAGAGCCGCGAGCATGAGGTTGATGACCGTCGACACGACCCGCCAGGCGCGCGCGCGCTCGTCGGTCGTGAAGAGCTCCGAGATCACGGGGATGAGCGCCGACGAAAGGGCGCCGGCGGCCACCAGCTGGAAGATCAGGTCCGGGATGCGGAAGGCCGCGAAGAAGGCATCGAGCTCGGCGGACGGAAAGGCGTTGGCGATGACGATGACGCGGACATAACCGAGGACGCGCGAGACGAGGAACGCGCTCGAGACGATGAGCCCGGCGCGGGCGAGAGAGCCGCCGACGCTCACGGCGCCTGGTCGCGACGCGCCCGCGGGTGGGCCTCCCGATACGCGGCCTGGAGGCGGCCGGGCGAGACGTGCGTGTAGATCTGCGTCGTGGCGAGGTTCTCGTGCCCGAGCAGCTCCTGGACGACCCGAAGGTCGGCGCCGCCGTCGAGCAGATGCGTCGCGAAGGAGTGCCGGAGGGTGTGCGGCGAGACGCCTGCCGGGAGACCGGCGCGCGTGCACAGGCGGTCCAGACGGTAACGGAGCCCGCGGACACCGAGCGGCGCGCCGACGTGATTCAGGAAGATCTCAACGGGCGGGGCGTCCTCGGCTCGCGAGGGCCGGCGATCGAGGAGGGCGGGCCGGCCGTCCTCGAGATACGCGGTGAGCGCCGCGCGCGCTGGTCGGCCCAGAAGCCCGATCCGCTGCTTGCGCCCTTTGCCCAGGACCCTGATCTCGCCGCGCCGCAGATCGAGCGAGGCAAGGTCGGCTCCGGCGAGCTCGCTGATGCGCAGCCCGGCGGCGTATGCCGTCTCGACCAGGGCGCGGTCCCGCAGCGCGAGCGCGACGTGCAGCGCGGCGCGCTCAGGGTCGGCGCCGGGCGGGACGTCGCCGAGATCCTCGTCCACGACGGCGAGCATCGCCGCGACCTGTTCGACCTCGAGGACGCGAGGCAGCCGCCGCGGCAGGCGCGGCGTGGCGATCGAGCCCCACGGGTCGCCGGCGGACAGGCCGTTTCGCGTGGCCCAGCGATGGAACGAACGGATGGCCGCGAGCCGCTGGGCGACGGTGGATCGGGCGCGTCCGTCACCGAGCACGCCGAGGTACGCGCGCAGGTCGGTCCGCGTCGGCGAGCGCCAGTCAGTGCCGCGCGCCGCGAGCCAGGCAAGGTAGTCGCCGACGGCGGTCCGATAGGCCCGTTGCGTGTGGGGTGATGCGTCTCGAGCGGCGAGCGAACGAAGGAACCGCGCGAGGTCCGGGTCGGTCGCGCTCGCGGCCGAGACCGCGCTCACGCGTCGGCGGCCGGCTCGACCGGGCGCGTTCGCCTCGTCGTGGAGCGTCCGGACGACCGTGCGCCACCGCGCGCGCGACCACCGGCCTTGGGGGCTCCGCCAGCACGTGCCCCACCCCGCGCGCGCGCCGGCCGTGCCAGCGCCTCGGGGTTCGGCGGTCCGCCGGGATATCTCTCGCCGGGCGCGATCTCGTCCGCGGGCACGTCGCTGGTCGATCCGCACACGAGGCAGAGCGCGGCGTCGTCCTTCCGGGCGAGCGGGCCGTCGTCGGCGTCGTGGACACCGCCGAGGGGCTCGTGGTTGGTCGTGAAGTCGCAGCGCGGGTAGTTCGAGCACCCCCAGAAGACGTTCCCGGTCCGTCGCGCGCGACGCGGCACGAGATGCCCATCATGGTTCTTGGGGCACTCCACCACGAACGGCAGCGGGTCGGGCGGCGGCGGACCGTCCTTCTTGATGAACTTGCAGTCCGGATACCGCGAGCAGCCGACGAACGGCCCGAAGCGACCGGTCTTGCTCACGAGCGTGCCCTGACCGCATTCCGGGCAGACCTCGCCGGTCCCCTCCTGCACGGGCGGCTCGTCACCGGGCAGCGGCCGCGTCTCCTTGTGCTCCGGATAGAGCGAGCAGGCGAGGAAGCGCCCGTTCCGCCCGAGCCGGATGACCATCGGGTGCCCTTCCGAGCAGACCTCGTCGGTCGCCTCGGTCGTGAAGTCGCTGCGCTTGAGCTCGCGCCGCTTCTCGTCGACGCGGTCACGCAATGGGCCGTAGAACGCACGCAGGAGCGGTACCCACTCGCGCTCGCCGCGGGCGATCTCGTCGAGCTCCTCTTCCATCCGGGCCGTGAACTCGAGGTCCACGTAGTCGCCGAAATGCTCGACCAGCAGGTCGGTGACGATCTCTGCGACGGGCTCAGGATGGAGACGCCGGTCCTCGACCCGGACGTAGCCGCGGTCGGTGATGGTCGAGATCGTCGCCGCGTACGTGGACGGGCGGCCGATGCCGTGCTCCTCGAGCGCCTTGATCAGCGTCGCCTCCGTGAAGCGCGGCGGAGGCTCGGTGAAGTGCTGCGCCGGGGTCACCTCTTCGACGGTCGTCCGGTCACCGGCCACGAGCGTGGGCAGTTTCCCGGTGTCCTCGTCGTCATCGGCTGGCGCGTCGTCGTCGCGGCCCTCGGTGTAGACGCGGGCGAAGCCGTCGAACAGGACCTTCGTCGCGGACGCGCGGAACTCGTAGGCACCATCGGCGAGCTCGATCGTGGTGGTCTCGAGCTCCTTCGGCGCCATCTGTGAGGCGAGCGCGCGCTGCCAGATGAGCCGGTACAACCGAAGCTCTTCGGGCTTGATCGCGCCGGCGACCGAGTCCGGGTCCCGCCGGAAGCTGGTCGGGCGGATCGACTCGTGCGCTTCCTGTGCGCCCTTCGACTTCGTCTTGTAGACGCGGCCCTTGGGCATCGTGAATTCCTGGCCGTACCGGTCGCCGATGACCTCGCGTGCCTCGCCCATCGCGATGCCGGCGATCGCGGTCGAGTCCGTCCGCATGTAGGTGATGAGGCCGACCTGGCCCTCGTTCGTCTCGATCCCCTCGTAGAGCCGCTGTGCGATCGACATCGTCCGCTTCGGCGAGAAGCCGAGCTTCCGGCTCGCCTCCTGCTGGAGGGTCGAGGTCGTGAACGGCGGCGCCGGCGAGCGCTTCTGCGTCCGCGTGCCCACCTTCTGGACCTCGGGATGGAGCGTCTCGATGATCGCGCGATGCCGGTGGGCGGCCTTCTCGTCGGTGACGTCGAGGGCAGCGCCGTCGATCCGGACGATGTCGGCGGTGAACTTCTCGCCCGCCACGGTCGCGAGGAGCGCCTCGATGGTCCAGTACTCGCGCGCGGTGAACGCCGTGATCTCGCGCTCACGCTCGACGACGAGCCGAACCGCGACCGACTGGACGCGTCCCGCCGACAGCCCGCCGCGGACCTTGCGGGACAGGAGCGGGCTGAGTGTGTAGCCGACGAGGCGGTCCACGATGCGCCGCGTCTGCTGCGCGTCGACGAGGTCCATGTCGATCTGGCGCGGGTGCGCGAACGCGTCGCGGATCGCCGACTCGGTGATCTCGTTGAAGGTGACGCGCTGCTGCTTGTCGCCCGCGACGTGTGCCGCCTCGGCCACGTGCCAGGCGATCGCCTCGCCCTCGCGGTCGAGGTCGGTGGCGAGGAAGACCATGTCGGCCGACTTCGCCGCCTTGGTGATCTCGGTGACCTGCTTGCGCCGGTCCTCGTTGATCACGTATTCCGGCGCGAAGTCGTGGTCCACGTCGACGCCGAACTTGCCCTTGCCCGGGTTCTCGGGCAGGTCGCGGACGTGACCGTATGACGCCAGGACCCGGTAATCGGCGCCGAGATAGCGCTCGATCGTGCGGGCCTTGGCAGGCGATTCAACGATGACAAGGTTCTTGGGCACGGCCGGGAGCGTAGCACAGGGTGCTTACCGCCCCCTCACCAGTGGTCAGACCTCGCGGATCCGCCGGAGGAAGTCCTCATCGATCTCGAGGTCGGGTTCGGGTTCGGATGCCGGCGATCCCTCGCGCCCGTCCGTGGCATCGTCGTCGATCGTCGCGAGCGAGGAATCGGCGCCGGCGATCGCGGCGGGCGGGATCTCGACGAACCGGATGTGGAGGTACGGGAAGAAGAAGATGGACTTCACATCGTCGACGAAGACCGGCCGCTTGCCGTTGAGCTGTCGGAGGTTCGTGCAGCGGAGGCCCACGTCGCCGGGCGAGGGCGGCTCGTACAGGTCCGCCAGCAGTGGCTGTTCGTTGTTGATGTGCAGGATCGCGTTTCGGATCACGCCGTCGACTGTGGCCTGCGCGCACCGGCCCGTCGAGTGCCCGATGGTCCGGTCAGGGGTGGTAGAAGTCGATCACCAGCCGCACGCGGCCGCCGGACACCCAGACACCGATCCCGACCCGGTCGTACTTGGGGTTCATCAGGTTGACGTAGTGGCCGCCGCCGTACGACCTCTCGCTCTGGTAGAAGAGATGCGTTGCGAGCACCGCCGCACGGGCGGCACCGCTCCGGCAGCCGATGTTCTCGGCCCAGGTGTAGTTCGAGTAGCCGGCGTGGCGGAGGCGATCATGCGGACTGCCGCCGATGAAATGGCTGCACTCGCCATTGACCGCCAGCCTCTTCGCGTATGGGCGTGAGACCTTCGAGCTGATCCCTGCATCGAGCTTGAGCGGCGCGACGTTGCGGCCGCCCGGGCTGCTGCAGTGCCCCGTCGAGGTGACCCAGCCGCCGGTCCGCGTGCAGTTCATCAGCCCGAGGTAGTACGTCTCGACCGAGGCCCAGCTGCCGCCGCCGACGGCGTTTCCGCCGGTCGAGCCTGAACCCGAACCCGACGGCTTCTTGGTCGTGGTGGACGACGTCGTGTTCGTTCTCGTCGGACCCGCCGTCGCTGTCTCCGCCGTCGTGAAGGTCCCCTTGCCGGCCGCGACGAGGTGGGCGCCCGCGGTGTTCTTGGCGACCGAGCTGACCGCCATCACGACCGTCTTTCCCGCGGGCAGTGCGACCGATGGCGTGAACACGAGGACCTTGTCGTTCTCGGCCCACCGCATCGTGCCCCGCACGGGGTTGCCACCGGCGATGACCGAGAATCCGCGAGCGGTGCTCCGGCGATCCATCGCTTGGCTGAAGCGGACGGAAAGGATGGCGGACCGCGCCACCGCAGCCGTGTCGTCGCGCGGGCGGAAGCGCACAACAGACGGCGCCTCCACGGTCCTGACCGCCAGCCGGACGGTGTCGAGGGACACGCCGTCGGTATCGCGAACCCCGGAGACGATCAACCTGTAGTCGACGTTCGGCAGGAGCGGGCGGAGCGGCTGGAAGGTGAAACGCGCCTCGGCGTCCGTCGGGCTGCTCGCCCGGACGACACCCGGGGTCGGCGGGTCGAGCCGGATCGCGGTCGGAACCGACGTCGCGTCGATGGGTCGAGCGAATGTGACGACGAAACCGGTCGTCAGCGCGGCACTCGTGCCGAGCATCTCGGTCGCGGCAACGCTCGCTGTCGTCTCGCGGCGGGTGAGGAACGTCGCCCGGGCCGGGCTTGCGAGCGGCTGGCCCGTCCGGGCGAGCGCGCCGGCCTTGACGGTGACGGTGTGCAGGACGCCCGGCGCCCAGTGGTCGGTGGGGGCGATCGTGAGGCTCATCGCATCGGGCGTCCACGTGAGCGTGACCGCCGTCTCGGGCTGGATGGACAGCGCGGACCCGACGGAGCTGGGGTCCATCGGCGTACTGAACCGGATCGTGACGGGCTTGGTCAGGCCGGTCTCGGTCGCGACGACGGTCTGGAACGCGGCTTGCGTGACCGGGAGGATCGGAACGGGCACGGTCGCGGCCGTCGCGTCCGGGCGACCGGCCGACACTGCGCCATATCCGAGGAGGACCGCCAGGCTGATCGCGACGCCGACCCGTGCATGGGACGAGCGACGCAGAAGGGCGCCAGACCTGGCCGCGACGGAAACGGGGGCGGCCAGAAGCGCGGTGGCGGCCTGACGCAATAGACGCTCCTGCTCGCGGTCTGGGGACCCAACGAGGCGCTGGGAAGGCGTCGCACGTGGGGGGCGGGCGACGCGGGTCAGGGTAGCACCGGAGGGACGCCCCGGGCAAACTCGCGGCGCGTGGCGAGGCTCGTCAGGGGCGCTCTCGCGGTCGCTGGCGGCGCACGCCGGGGTCGGCTGCGGCGAGTCCTGGCGCCGGCCGGTATCGCCCGTGGATCCCGACGACGAGGCCACGTCGCTCGAGCATCGTGAGTGCGGCGAGGATCGTCGCGACAGGCCACTCGGTCACCGCAACGAGCTCGTCGACCGTCGCCCGGCCGGCTACGATCTGCCGTCCGACCCTGCCGGCGACCTTGCCGACGTCGGCGAGCGTCGCGGCGACGTCAGGACGGACGCCGGGCTCGGTCAGCCGATCCGCGAGCCCGAGATCGGCGATGAGCTGCGGGATCCCGGCGACGATCCGCGCGCGGTCCGGGAACTCGCGCAGGAACGCGAGGCAGCCCGCCGACGCCGGCGCATCGATCGATCCCGGAACGAGGTAGCAGTCGCGGTCCTGGTCGAGCGCCCATGACGCAGTGATCAGCGCGCCGCTCCGCGCCGGCGCCTCGACCACGACCGTCGCGTCCGCAAGGCCGCTGATGATCCGGTTCCGGCGCGGGAACGTCCCCAGGCTCGGGCGCGTGTCGGGCGATAGCTCCGACACGAGGGCACCACCAGAGGCGACGATCGCATCAGCGAGTCGAGCGTGCGACCGCGGGTGGACCGCGGCGTGACCGGACCCGATCACCGCGACGGTCGTTCCCTTCGCGTGGACGGCCGCCGCGTGCGCGGCGCCATCGATGCCGACGGCAAGCCCTGAGACCACCGTCGCGCCGACGTCCGCGAGGCTCGCCGCGATCCGGGCGGCTGTCGCACGACCCGCATTCGTCGGCCGCCGTGTGCCGACGATCGCGATCGCCGCGTCCGCGTTCATCGCGGCAACGTCGCCGAGGACGTACAGCAGGTGAGGCGGCATGTCGACTGCGGCGAGACGGGCAGGATATGCCGGGTCCTCGATCGTGACGATGGCGAGCCCGAGCTCGCGGATCCGCGCGAGGGTGGTGGACGCGCGGCCGGCAGCCTCCGTGATCGCGGCAGCGACCGCCGGGTCCAGCGCGTCCCGCGCCCGTCGGTCCCCGCGGGCGATGTCGGCCGCCGATGCCTCGACCATGCGATCGGGGCCGCCCGGAGACGACGCCTCGTCGAGGATCCGGACGGCGCTGCCGTAGCGTTCGAGCAGGATCCCGAACCCGACCGGCCCGAGCCCGAAGACGCCCGCGAGGACGGCCCAGGCGTCGCGTTCGGCTTCTGCCGGTCGCGCCGGGACCGGTGGGTGGTGGCCCGCCGTCGCCCGTGCCGGCTCGGTGCCGACGGGTCCCGCCGTGCCGATGCCGATCACCTCACCTGACCTCGACCGCGGCCAGTCGCATGTCGGCGGAGCGGTACCAGGCGGCCTCGGCGAGATGCTCGTCGCGGACCGCGACGGATCCAGCGAGGTCCGCGATCGTCCGCGCCACGCGCAGGATCCGTTCGGTGCCGCGACCACTCGCCCGCTCCATCTCGGCGAGTTGGACGATGTGTCGCTCGGATGCGGCCCCGAGCCGGCAGGCTTCCCGGAGGGCGCGGCCGGTGAGACGGCCATTCAGGACACCGGTCGCTCGCGCCAAGGCGATGCCTCGCGCCGCCTCGATCCGTGCTGCGACGGGGGCTGATCCCTCAGGCTCGACGCCACGGACGAGGAGCGCGGGCGCGACCCGCGGCATCGAGATCCAGATGTCGATCCGGTCGCGGAGCGGTCCCGAGATCCGTCGCTGATACCTCTCGGGGACCAGCGGAGGGCACGAGCACGGCCGGTCCGACGACCCCGCGAACCCGCACGGACATGGGTTCATCGCGGCGACAAGCTGGAACCGTGCCGGGAACGTCGTCGCACGGCCGGCGCGCGAGATGGCGACGCGACCCGCCTCGAGCGGCTGGCGGAGCGCCTCGAGCACGTCCCGGTCAAACTCGGGAAGCTCATCAAGGAACAGGACGCCCTGGTCCGCGCGGGTCACCTCGCCGGGCGACAGATGCGGTCCGCCACCGACCATGGCGGCGTACGACAGCGTGTGGTGCGGCGAACGGAACGGTGGCCGTCGACGGAGCTCACGGATGGGTCCCTCCCCGGCCGCAGATGCGATCACCGTGGCGGCCAGCGCCGCGCGGTCGTCGAGCTGGGGGAGGAGACCCGGGATCGTCCGCGCGAGCAGTGTCTTGCCTGAACCGGGCGGCCCGATGAGGAGCAAGCCATGACCGCCCGCGAGGGCGACCTCGAGGCCGCGTCGCGCATCAGCCTGACCGCGCACCTCCGCGAGATCGGGGACGGTCGCTCCCACGAACCCGCTCTGCCCGACGGTGACGTTCCCCGGATCGTCCTCGTCCGCAGCGGACCGGCTGCCCGCCACGAGCTCCACGCGGGCAGGTGCGACGACGGCCTTCCGCGTCCGGCGGGCCTGGATCAGTGCCACGGCATCTCGCAGCCGCTCCACCCCGGACACGTCCATCCCCTCGACGAGCGCCGCCTCGTCGACGGCGTCCGACGCGACGACCACGCGCCGGATCCCGCGACGCGCGAGGGCCGCGACCATCGGCAGGACGCCGGGGACCGACCGGACCTCGCCACCGAGCGACAGCTCGCCGATCAATGCGACGCCTTCAGGACCCGCTCTCACCTGTTCGGACCCGAGCAGGATCCCGACCGCGATCGCGAGATCGAGCGAGGCTCCCGTCTTGCGCAGGTCGGCCGGCGCGAGGTTGACCGTGATCCGGCGCGGCGGGTGCGCGAACCCGTCATTCCGCAACGCACCCCGGACCCGCTCGCGCGCCTCCTGGAGCCCCGCGTCGGCGAGCCCGACGACGGTGAAACCCGGCAGACCCGGTGCCACGTCCACCTCGACGCGGATGAACCGACCGGCGAGGCCGTGGAGGGTTGCGGAAGGGACGATCGCGAGCACGTCACGAACGCTACGTACCGGCGCTCACCTCTCGGTCAACCGGCGCTCACCCGCCGCTTATCGGACGAACTACCGGGCGCGGGCAGGCTCCGCTGCGGTGGTCGCGACGGCCTGCTTGTCCAGCGCGCGCGCGAAGTGGAGCAGCGACGCGCCGAGCGAGGAATCGGCCTTCGTGAACATGAACGGAGCACCCGAGTTGAGCGCGCTGATCGCTCCCCGGTACTCGTTCACGATCTGGTGCTCGATGGTCCGCTTGAGCGCGCCCTCGGCGTTCTTGACGTTGATGCCGGTGAACGCGTTCGAGCGGTTGAGCACGAGCTGGAGCTTGTCCGGCGGGTAGCCGACGTGGTCCATCGTCTCGATGATCAGCCGGACGTTCTTGAGGCACGACAGGTCGGCGGTCATCACCACGTAGACGGTCTCAGCTGCTTCGAAGACACCGAGATTGACGTCGTCGAGCCGCTTGTCGATGTCGAGGATCGTGTAGTCATAGAGACCGGCCAGCCGCTCGGCGATGAACGGGAGATGCTCCGGCCGAACGAGCTCTGCGGTCTCCGGCGAGGGCGGCGCGAGGAGCAGGTCGATGCCCGAATCGTGCTTGACCATGACCTGGCGAAGGAGGTCGCCGTCGATCGTCGGCGCCGACACGACATCCACGATGCTCTTCCGATCCAGCCCGAGATCGAGGAAGACGCGGTGGTCGCCGAACTGGAGATTCCCATCGACGAGGCAGACCTTCCGGCCGAGCTCGCGATGGAGCGCGATCGCCGCGTTGATCGCGATGGTCGTCGTGCCGACACCGCCCTTGGCGCCGTAGAAGGCGAGGATGCGCCCGAGCGGTGGCCGGGCGGCCGCCTCGCGTGGCGCGAAGCGCGCGAGAAGGCTCTTGATCCGGGCGAGCAGCTCGGCTGGGTGGAACGGCTTGATGAGGTAGTCGTCGGCGCCCGCTCGCAAGCCGCGGACACGCTGCTCGACCTCCTGCTCGGCGGTGAGCATGATGATCGGCACGTGGCTGGCGTTGCCTTCCTCTGATCGGATCTTTGCCGCGACCTGGTAGCCATCGAGCTTCGGCAGGACGACGTCGAGCAGGATCAGATCCGGCGCCTCCGCGCCCCAGAGCCGGAATCCCTCGGCACCATCCGGCGCCACGATCACGTCGTAGCCCTCCTGCTTGAGCGTGTACTGCAGGAGTCGCTGGACGTTCGAGTCGTCGTCGACGACGAGGATCTTGGCTGCCATCAGTCCTCCACGAGGGTGATCGGGTCGGGCACGTGCGCCGGGTCACGCGAGTCGGACTGGGACCGCCCCGGCGCGGCGATTATAGGGGTCGCCCCAGCGAGCAAGTCGAACACCAGCCGACTCCAGGTCTCCATCCGATCGCTGACCGTTCGAACCTCGGCGGGATCGGCGAAACCGCCCGTTAGCTTGTCGGTCTCACGGATGGCGACGGGTCGGCCTTCCGCGTCGGCGACGTACACCGCACCGACATGGACGGCACCGACCTCCGTCGTGTCGTCGTTGAGCAGGGCGACGAGCCGGAATGTCGGCACGAAGTCCGCGACGAGCTCCTCGTGCCACTCCCGCTCGAGGCCGCCGAGCAGGCCTCCGTCGCCCGGGTTGAGGTGCCCGCCGACACCGATCGAATAGAGGCCGTGCAGTCGCTCGTCGCGCCCCGCCGCCGTCCGCTGCATCAGGAAATAGCGCTCCCCGTCGCGGAGGACGAGGTACGGGATCACCTGCTTGAACGACGGGTCCCGCTCCATCGCGTCACGCGGCTCGTAACGGCCGTCCCGTTCGAGCGCGGCGACGAACTCGTCGAGCTTGTCGGTCCGGATGCCGTACCAGTTCGCCTTGTCCGGGACGGCCGCACGCGGCACGACGTAGACGAGTTCTCCGGTCACGCCCGCGGGCCGAGCAACGTCCGCGCAGCCGACAGACGGTCCGCGAGGGCCATCTCGTCAGGACCGTCGGGGCCGTCCGGCGTCGCCGTCCGCTCGAGGACGGCGATCCATTCGTCGATCACGGCGCGCAGGTCATGGAGCCGGGCCGCGACGGCGGGCGCATTCGTCGCGAGGATCGCCGCACCCATCGAAGGGTCGCCGCGCGCGACCCGAGTCGTGTCGCGCCACCCGCCAGCCGCGAGACGGGATGCGACCGGCCAGTCCGGACCGCGCTTGGCGACAGCCTCCGCGAGGGCGACCGCGACGACGAGCGGCAGATGGCTGATGCCCGCCACCGCCCGATCGTGGTCCGCCGCGTCCAACCGCACCGGGATCGCCCGGCACGCATCGGCGAGGGCCTCGACGCGCTGCACGTCGCGCGGCCGAGCATTGGCGCCGGGCACGACCACCCATGGGCGTCCCGCGAAGAGATCCGCGACGGAGGCCGCGTAGCCCGAGGTGTCCAGCCCGGCCATCGGGTGGCCTCCGACGAACGGGAGACCCACTGCGTCAGCGTGCGCGACGATCGTGGCCTTCGTGCTCGCGACGTCCGTCACGACGGCTCCTGGCGGCAACGCCGAACGCCACGGGCCGGCCAGACGGTCGATCAACGCGAGGCACTGCGTCGCGGGCGCGCCAAGGACGACGATGTCCGCGCCGAGGACGACCGTGTTCGCCGACGCGGCCGCCACGTTCAGGACGCCATCGGCTCGAGCCTGGTCCGGGCCGTCGCCGGATGGCGACCAGCCGGCCATCGTCCAGCCGTCGAGCGCCCGCGTCTCGCGGACGGCACGCGCGATCGAACCCGAGATGAGGCCGAACCCGACGAACGCGATATGCATGCCGCCGAGTATGCCGGTCCTAGAGCTTGGGCAGACCCGCCAGTGCCGCTTCGACCTTCTCGCGGGGGTATTCGTAGTCCTCGAGGCTGTCGTCGAGATACCGCTCGTACGCCCCGAGATCGAAGTGACCGTGGCCACACAGGTTGAAGAGGATGACCCTCGCCTGGCCGGCCTCCTTGGCCTCCAGCGCCTCGTCGACCGCGACCTTGATCGCGTGCGTCGGTTCCGGCGCGGGGAGCGTCCCTTCCGCACGCGCGAACTGCACGCCTGCCGCGAACGTCGCACGCTGGTGGACGCTCCGCGCCTCGATCGAGCCTTGCTCCTTCAGGAGGCTCACGAGCGGCGACATGCCGTGGTAGCGCAGCCCGCCGGCATGGATCGGCTCGGGGATGAAGTCGTGGCCGAGCGTGTGCATCTTCACGAGTGGCGTCATCTGCGCGGTGTCGCCGAAGTCGTACGTGTAGACGCCGCGCGTCAGGCTCGGTGCCGCCTCGGGCTCCGCGGCGATGATCCGGTACTTCTTGCCGTCGCGGAACGTGCGGCCCAGCCACGGGAAGGTGAGCCCGGCGAAGTTCGACCCACCGCCGGCGCAGCCGATGATGACGTCGGGCTCCTCGCCGGCCATGCCCATCTGCTCGATCGACTCCTGACCGATGACCGTCTGGTGCAGGAGCACGAAATCGAACACCGAACCGAGCGAGTACTTCGTCCCCGGATGCGAGACCGTGTCCTCGATCGCCTCGCTGATCGCGATGCCGAGCGACCCGGTGTTGTCGGGATTCTCGCCGAGCAGCTTGCGGCCGTACCCGGTGTCGAGGCTCGGGCTGGCGACGACCTGGGCGCCATACGTCTCCATCAGGATCCTGCGGTACGGCTTCTGGTCGTAGCTCGCCCTGACCATGTAAACCTTGACCTCGAGCCCGAAGACCGCGCCGGCGAAGGCAAGCGCGCTCCCCCACTGCCCGGCACCGGTTTCGGTGGCGAGACGGGTCACGCCCTCCTGCTTGTTGTAATACGCCTGCGGCAGCGCGGTGTTCGGCTTGTGGCTTCCCGACGGGCTGCCACCCTCGTACTTGTAATAGATGTGGGCCGGCGTATCGAGCGCCTTCTCGAGCCGATGTGCGCGATAGAGCGGGCTCGGCCGGTAGAGCCGATAGGCGTCGCGGACCTCGTCGGGGATCTCGATCTCGCGGTCCTGGCTCACGACCTGCTTGATGAGCTCCATCGGGAACAGCGGCGCGAGATCCGCCGGGCCGATCGGCTGACCGGTGCCCGGATGCAGCACGGGCGGGGGCGCGACCGGGAGATCGGCGGCGATGTTGTACCAGGCGCGCGGGATCCGCGATTCATCGAGCACGTACTTGGTCTGCCGGGGATCCGAGGGCGCCATGGGGCTCTCCTGCTACGCGTCCGGGAGGGACCGGCCACCCGCCGGCTCGGAACGCGAGCCTAGCGCGCGCTGACGCCGACGCGCAACACGCCGCCGAGGCCGGCCGGCGTCACTTCCTGTGGCCCCGGCGTGCATGGTGGTGCGGCCTGTGATGGGGTGGGTCGTGATGCTGGTGCTGCTTCTGGTGGCTTCGGTGGCCATGGTCGTGGGCCGCTGGCTTCGTCGGTTTCGGATGTCGTGGATGCTTCGTCGGCGACTGGTGGGTCGCCGGTTCCGCGAGGTTCGGGCGCGGCTGGACCTTCCCCGGCTGCTGTGACCCGCCCTGTCCGACGATGTCGGGGCCCGACGGGGCGTTCGGCGAGATCGCGCCACCGCGGGACGGTCGCGGGCCGGAAGCCGGCGCATGCGTGATCGGCTGCGGATGGAAGACGACGGCGACGACTGCCGGCGTGTGCGTCGGGGTCGCAGTCCGTGTCTCGCTTGGGGCGGGTGTCTCGCCCGGCGTCGTCGGAGGCTCGGTGGACGGAGCCGGGACGTCACCTGGCGTCGGCGTCCCGGATGGGCCTGGCGGGCCGGATGGAACGGGATTCGGGCCCGAGGTGACCGGGTTGGTCGGCCGCGGCGTCGTGACGGGCGCGGCGGATGGTCGCGGCGTCGGCGCTGGCCGGACATCGCCGGTCGCGGACGTCGGGGCCGGAGAGACGAACGCCGTCCCAGGATTCGGTCCGCCGGCCGTCGACGGCCGGTCCGTCAGGCCGCCGAGCCCCATGCCGAAAGCGATCCCGACGAGGACGAGATTGACGACCCCGAGCGCGAGGACGAGACGGAGTCGCTGGGCAGCCGTCACGGGCGATCCGAACCCCCACTTCTCCGCGGGCCCGGAACGGCTCCCGCGTCCTGCGGATGGTAGCCGAGTTCGACCATGTCGAGCGGTTCGTATCTGGCGGGACCACCGCCGGTCAGGCTTTCGAACACGCCCATCCGCTCCACGCGGAACGGGATCTCCAGCTCGGCAGCTGCCGCAACGAGATGCGCGCCGATCGCGCCGGCGGCCGCCACACCGTCCGAGCGAGCGAGCGTCAGGTGCGCCGTGAACGGCTTTCGGTCGAACGCCCAGCCGGCATCCGCGAGCGCGGTATCGACCGCTTCCGCGAGGTCGGTGAGCGTCTCGGCACCCTCCCGGAGACCGAGCCAGAGTGCGCGCGGCCGCCCGTGCGCCGGAAAGACACCGGCGCCGCCGATCACCGCGTCGAAGCGTGCGGTCGATGCGGCGGCGCCGCGGACAGCGTCGACGGCAGGGCCGATCCGCTCGTCCGGCGTCGGGCCGATGAAACGCAACGTGAGATGGAGGCCATCGAGCCGGACCCAGCGGACGTCGCGACCGCCGCCCGGCACACCCGCCTCACGGATCTCGTCGACCAGTCTCGCGACCGCATCGCGCGCTTCCGGCGGCAGCGGGACCGCGACGAAGATCCGCCGTCCGGGGAGGTCCGCGCCGGGCCATCTCGGGCGTCCGCCCGACGTCGTCACGCCGGTGTTCGGCCGGTCTCGCGCTCCCATGCCTCGCGATCCTCCCGGAGCACCTCGAGCGCACGGTCGTGCTCGCGCCACCCGACGACCTCGACGTCCTTCTCCTCGAGCGCCTTGTAGGTCTGGAAGAAATGCTCGATCTCGACCAGGCGGTGCGGCCGGACCTGCTCGAGACGTTCGATGTGCTGCTGGTGCGCGTCACCGATCGCCACGCACAGGACCTTGAAGTCGAAGCCCTTCTCGTCGCGCATCTCGAGCCCGCCGATCGGGCGCGCCCAGACGTGGCAGCCCGTGAAGGTCGGCTCGTCGATGATCAGCAGGGCGTCAGTGTGGTCGCCGTCGCCACCCCGCGTCCCCTCGATGAACCCGTAATCGAAGTTGTAGAAGACGGCGCTCGAGAGGACGCGATCGAGCCGGAAGACCTCCGCCTCCTCGTCGAACTCGTACTTGTTGCGAGACCCGCGCGGGATCTCGACGACGATCTCGACGACCTCCGGAAACGGCCCCGGCGACTTCACCAAGTCAGTCTAGCCCGGACCCGCTCCTGCGCATCTCTAATCGTTGTAGAGGCGTTCCTCGATGAGCTTCTCTTGGACCGTGCGGCCGTTCGGGTCGAAGCAGCTGAACTCGAAGTGCTTCTCGAACTCGAGGTCGACGTTGTCCTGGCCGCCGCGGTTCTTCTCGACCGACACGACGACCCAGTCGCGGAAGCGCTGGGCCTGGTACGGGTTGAACTCGATGTTGACCTTGGCGACGATGTGGTACTTCTCGTTGAGGATGAGGATGATGTCGGCTTCGTAGTTGATCGCCGACGAGCCGCGCAGGTGGAAGTTGCGCAGCCGCGAGGCCTTCAGCCCCTCCTTGTCGGCGGCCACGATGCAGACCATCGGAACGTCTTCGGCGAGGGCGATGTCCTTGAGCCCATTGACGAGGTAGGTGACTTTCTCCGTCTCGTTCTCGGGCTCGGGGTGCTGCGGCACCTTCTGAAGGTAGTCGACGAAGACCACTAGCCGGCGATCGCCCGACAGCCGGCGGTGGGCCTGGACAAGCTTTCGCAGGTTGTCGATCGTGCTCGCCGTCTGCGAGCCGCGCATCAGGAACAAGTTCTGACCGTAGCGGGCGATCCGGTCCATCGACGGCCGGAGGCGCGGATTGTTGGCCATCTGGGCGTTCGCCTCGCCCTCGGCCATCCAGGTCCCGAGGATCTCCTTGCGGACATCCTGGATCTTGATCGCCCCAGTCTTGTGGGGGAGGTGAGCGAGCGCCGACTCCATCGCGATGAGCCGGTTGAGCAGGTACTGCTCATCGTGCTCGAAGCAGACGTACAGGACGTTCGCCTGGCCGCCCGAGGCGACGTTCCGAGCCATCTGGAGCGCCATAGTCGTCTTGCCCGTACCCTGGGCCCCGCCGATGAGGAGAAGCTCGCCGGTCCGGAGCCCTGCCCCGATCGTCTTGTCGAGCGGCGTGAACCCGAGCGGTACCGGCTGGTACTCGGCGACGTTACCCGTGGTGACCTTGTCGTTGAGGTCGACGAGGACGTCGAGCGCGGATCGCGGCGTGAGGCTGCCGTTGTCAGTGTCCAGGCGCCAGGCCGGCGCGCTGGAGCGGGTATCGGGAGCCTTGGCGGTCACGTGAATCGGGCCCTCCGTGGGAAGCAGTCGAGGCTAGGGTAGCACCACGATATGCCGGGGCCAGTCATCCGGACTACCCAGTACGAACGTCGGCCAGCGAGGTCCCTGACTGCGCGTCAGCGCGGCAAGTCGGCCAGTTCTTCCCAGAGCCGGGCGATCGCCCGGATGCCGCCCTCGTAGTTGTCGAGGTCCATCCATTCGTTCGGCGCGTGCGCATTGCACTCCGCCTGGGTGAACCCGAACAGGACCACCGGGAGCCCGAGCGTCGAGGTGAAGCTGGCACAGACCGGGATCGATCCGCCTTCGCGGATGTAGACCGGTGCGCTGCCGAAGGTCTTCTCGATCGCGCGCGCGGCGGCCTGTGTCGCCGGATGATCGATGGGGGTCAGGCTCGCGCGCCCGGCTCCAAGGAGGCTCGTCGTCACCGTCACGCCGGGTGGGGCGATCTCGGCGACGAAGGCGCGGAACGCCTCGAAGATCCGGTCCGGATCCTGGTCGGCGACGAGACGGCAGCTCAGCTTGGCATGGGCATGGGCGGGGATGATCGTCTTGCTCCCCTCGCCCTGGAAGCCGCCCCAGATCCCGTTGACGTCAAGCGTCGGCCGCGCGCCGCGTCGCTCGAGGGTCGTGAAGCCGACCTCGCCGACGAGAGCGGACAGGCCGAGAGATTCCCGGTAGGCCGCCTCGTCGAACGGCAGCGCGGCGATCGCCTCCCGGTCGGCGTCAGAAAGCGGCACGACGTCGTCGTAGAAGCCTGGGATCCTGATCCGGCCATCCGGACCCTTCAGCGCAGCGATGATCTGGGCCAGGGCGTTGGCCGGGTTCTGGACGACCCCGCCGAAGCCACCCGAATGGAGATCGACCGCGGTCCCCACCACGTCGATCTGGGCGTACATGATGCCGCGCAGGCCGACCGTGATGGCCGGCACGTTGCCGGTGAAGAAGCCGGTATCGCTGATGATCGCCACGTCGGCGGCGACAAGGTCGCGGTTCGCGTCGAGCCATGCGTCGAGGTGAGCCGAGGTCGACTCTTCCTCACCTTCGAACACGTACTTGAGGTTGACCGGGAAGCGGCCGCGCGTCGCGAGGACGGCCGCTGCGGACATCAGATGCGCGTGGATCTGGCCCTTGTCATCGGCAGAGCCGCGGGCGAGCATGCGGCCCTCGACGACGACCGGCTCGAACGGCGGCGACGTCCACAGATCGAGTGGATCGACTGGCTGGACGTCGTAGTGACCGTAGACGAGGATCGTCGGTGCGTCGGGAGCATGGAGCCAGTCGGCGTAGACGACGGGATGACCACCGGTCTCGTGCGCCTCCGCGTGTTCGAGTCCTGCGGCGGCGAGCGCGTCGACCAGCCAGGCGGCGGCCCGCCGGCAGTCGTCGGCGTGGTCCGGCAGCGCCGAGATACTCGGGATCCCGAGAAACTCCTGGTAGGACGCGAGACGGTCTTCGGCGGTTCGCTCGAGGTATGTGTCCAGGGCGGCGTCGGTCTCGATCATCGTCCTCGAAGGTCTCAGCGCGGCGTGGCCCCGCATCGTAGCCGACCCCAGGGTCTAGGATGGCCGGTACCAACGCCGGATTTGAGGGGTCCGCTGCATGTCGATCACGAGGCAAGCGCCGCCGCTCGTTCCCAGCTGGCTCGCTCATCTCGCCGCCGTCGGCTGGCGCGTCCTAGTCACTGTCGCGCTCGGTCTCGCCCTGCTCGCGATCGCGCTCCGCCTGGGGACGACCGTCGCGTCGCTCATGGTCGGCATCATCGTCGCGGCCACCCTCGCGCCGTTCGCGGTCCGTCTGCGAGCCCGCGGGTGGTCTGGGCTGAAAACGGCGAGTGCCCTGACCGGCGCCCTCGTGCTCGGCGTCCTTGCAGTCCTCGTTATCCTCATCGTGGCGCTCGTGCCGTCGCTCAGGGAGATCGGGACCCTGATCTCGAGCGGAGTCGACCGCCTCCAGGAGGCCGTCGCTGCGTCGCCGTTCGCGGACGCACTCGAAGGAGTCGTTGGCCTGTTCGCGACGCTGGCCAAGGATGTCGTCGGCAACGAGCTGTCGTCCGTCGGCGCATCGGTCGCCACCATCGCGACGATCGCCATGCTGGCGACGTTCATCGTGTTCTTCCTGCTCCTGGACGGCGACAAGGCGTGGCACGCCAGTGTCCAGGGGATGTCCGAGTGGAGCCAAGAACGTCTCACGAGCGCGGGCCACGACGCCGGGGATCACATCGGCGGGTACCTGCGAGGAACCGTTGCGACGGCCATCCTGAAGGGCCTCGCCGCGTTCGTGCTGCTCTTGCTTCTCGGCGTGCCATACGCGGCACCGCTGGCCGTCATGGTGTTCTTCGGCGGGTTCGTTCCCTACGTCGGCGCGTTCATCACCACGCTACTCCTGGTCCTCGCGACATTCGGAGCGTCCGGGAGCGGGCCGGCGACCTTCATGTTCGCGGCCCTCGTCGCGCTTCACCTGGCGATCAACTTGTTCGTCACGCCGCGCGTCTACGGTGAGAGCGGCGACGTCCATCCGGCCATCGTCCTCATCGCGCTTCCGATCGGGCTCGCGGTCGCTGGCGTCATGGGCCTCATCCTCGCAGTCCCGACCGTCTCGGTGCTGGCCGCGGTGCTTCGCCCAGTCCTCGAGGTCCTCGGCGGACCACAGAGCGCGTCGGCGACGACTCCTTCGGGTATCCCGCTGTGGCTCGACCGGGTCGCCCAATGGAGCTGGCGCTCGCTGGTCGGCCTCGCGCTCGTCAGTGTCCTCGTCGGTGCGGCGGCGACAGTGCCGCTCGTCGTCGGGCCGATCGTCGTCGGCGTGACGCTGGCCGCGACCGTCGCGCCGGGCCTCGGCGTGCTCGTCCGCCGGGGCGTCACCCCCCGCCGGGCCGCGGCGATCGTCGCGATCATCCTGTGGGCGTCGATCGTCATCGTCACCGTCCTGTCGGCGGCTGCGCTCGTGAACGAGGGCGGGGCGGCCACCGGGACGTCGACTGCGATCCCCGACGACGGCGGCGCCGGGTCGATGCTGGCCGCGGTCATCTCGGCCTATCAGCACGGGCTGTTCGAGACGATGACGACGGTCTTTCGCCAGCTGGTCGGGTTCGGCTTCTTCCTGGTCCTGACCGCACTGCTGTCGTTCTACTTCCTGGCCGACGGCGCTCGCGCCTGGAACCTCGTGGTCGGCCGTCTCTCGGCCTGGCGGCGGCGCGAGGTCCAGGTCGCCGGCGAACGAGGCGTCTCGATCCTCGGCGGATACATGGTCGCGACGGGCGTCCTCGGTGGGTTCAATGCGATCTCGGGCTGGGTCATCATGACGCTGCTCGGGCTCCCGCTCGCGCTCCCCATCGCCGTGTTGTCATTCCTGGGCGGCTTCATTCCCTACATCGGTCAGGCGGCGACGAGCCTCCTCGCGTTTTTCGTTGCGGTGAAGTTCGGGACGACCCAGGACGTGGTGATCATGGGTCTGTACACCATCGTGATGAACGTCGTGCAGGGCAGCTTCATCGCGCCGTTGGTGTACGGCCGTGCGGTGAGCATCCATCCGGCCATCGTCCTGCTGGCGATCCCGGCGGGAGGCGAGCTGGCGGGTGTTCTCGGGATGTTCCTGGCGGTCCCGGTCGTCGGCGTGTTCGCCGCCGTCTGGCGGAACCTGCTCACCGCGCTCGGCGACCAGCCTCCCGCCGTCGCACCGATCGACCCACCGATGACGCCCGCTGCGCCGATGACCGCGCCGCCACCGGGCCTCACTCCGGCACCCGCCGAAGTCTGAGGCGGACGCGGGAATCGAACGAGCGGACCGTCGCCGGCCCGCTCGTCGTTCGTCTTCGTTGGCGCTGTCCGCGCCGGTTGTCAGGCGGGCTGGGGGTTCGCTTCCGGCACCGGCTGACCTGGGCCGATGATCGTCGGGATCCCGTGGAGATCCGACTTCGGCGGGATGTCGCTGAACAGGGCCTCGAACCCCTCGGAGTCGACGGTCTCCTCGGCGACCAGCTTCTCGGCGAGAGCGACGAGCTTGTCGCGGTGGGTCGTGAGAACCTCGGTCGCTCGCTCGTAGGCCTTGTCGATGATCGCGCGGACTTCCTCGTCGATGGTCTTGGCGACCTCGTCGCTGTAGTTCCGCTGCTCGCCGATCTCGCGGCCGAGGAAGACGAGCTCATCGCGCTTCCCGAAGGAGAGCGGCCCGAGCTTGTCGCTCATCCCGAACTCGGTGACCATCCGGCGGGCCAGATCGGTCGCCTTCTCGATGTCGTTGCTCGCGCCGGTCGTCGTGTCGCCGAAGATCAGGCGCTCGGAGACGTTGCCGCCGAGGAGCCCGGCGATCTTGTCCTCGAACTCGGTCTTGCTCTGGAGGTAGCGGTCCTCGGTCGGCAGGGCCATCGTGTAGCCGAGGGCCATGCCGCGGCTGATGATCGTCACCTTGGCGACCGGATCGCACTTCGGGAGGATCCGCTGGACGACTGCGTGACCGCCCTCGTGGTAGGCGATGATCGCCTTCTCGGCGTCCGAGATGACCCGGCTCTTGCGCTCGGGTCCGGCCACGACGCGTTCGAGCGCTTCCCCGAATTCGTTGGTGCCGATCAGCTTCTTGTTGCGCCGGGCGGCAAGGATGGCCGCCTCGTTGACGAGGTTGGCCAGGTCCGCGCCCGAGAAGCCGGGCGACTGGCGCGCGACATGCTGCAGGTCGATCGCCTTGTCGAGCGGCTTGCCCTTCACGTGGACGCGCAGGATCTCGAGCCGGCCCTTCATGTCGGGGCGATCGAGGATGACCTGGCGGTCGAAGCGGCCCGGGCGCAGCAGCGCCGGGTCG
>JBJMNA010000140.1:0-10593 GCA_045804485.1 Chloroflexota bacterium | reverse complement strand
CGCGATCAACTCGAAGGCGCAGCTCGAGAAGATCACCGAGCTCGTCGCGTCCGGTGTCGCCGAGGGTGCCGACCTGTACCAGCCCGCCTGCGACCTTCCCGATCGAGGCTATTTCTTCCGCCCGACGCTGTTCACGAACGTGGCGCAGAGCCATCGCATCGCCCGCGAGGAGATCTTCGGGCCGGTGCTGTCGGTGCTGACCTTCCGGACGCCCGACGAGGCCGTCGAGAAGGCCAACAACACGGTCTACGGCTTGTCGGCCGGGATCTGGACCGACAAGGGGTCGCGGATCCTCGAGATGGTCACGAAGATGAAGGCGGGCGTCGTCTGGGCCAACACCTTCAATCGCTTCGACCCGACGTCGCCGTTCGGTGGCTACAAGGAATCCGGGTTCGGGCGCGAGGGTGGCATGCACGGACTGCACGCCTATGTCCGGCTGGAGGACCGCTGATGGCCGCCGCGCGGATCGACGTCCGCAAGACCTACAAGCTGTACATCGGCGGCGCGTTCCCGCGGACGGAATCCGGTCGCTCGTACCTGGTCGCGGCGGCGGACGGGACGCCGCTTGCCAACGCGTGTCGTGCCTCGCGCAAGGACGTCCGCGATGCCGTCCGTGCAGCACGCAAGGCCTTCCCCGGCTGGGCGGAGAAGACCGCCATGAACCGCGGCCAGGTCCTCTACCGCGTCGCCGAGCTGATGGAGGGTCGGCGCGAGCAATTCGCCGCGGAGGTCGAGGCGGCCGAGGGGCTCCGGCCGGCTGCGGCGCGCGAGGCCGTCGACCGCGCGATCGACCGCTGGGTCTGGTACGCCGGTTGGGCCGACAAGATCGCCCAAGTCCTCGGCTCGTCCAACCCGGTCGCTGCGCCGTACTTCAACTTCACCATCCCGGAGCCGACCGGCGTTGTCGGGATCGTCGCGCCCGAGACGTCGTCGCTGCTCGGGCTCGTCAGCCGGCTCGCGCCGCCGCTTGTGACGGGCAACGCCGTCGTCGTACTCGCCAGCGAACGGCGGCCGCTGCCCGCCGTGACACTCACCGAGGTCCTCGCCACGTCCGATGTCCCGGGTGGCGTCGTCAACGTCCTGACTGGCTACAGGAGCGAGCTCGTGCCCGTCCTCGCCGCTCACGCGGACGTTGACGCCCTCGATACCTGGGGCGTCCCGGACGACCAGCGGACCGACGTGGAGCTCCTCGCCGCCGACGACATCAAGCGCCTGTCTCGCCGCCCGACGAAGGTCGCCGAAGCCCGCTTCGACTGGCTCGACGATGCCGCCGCCGAACGCCCCGAATGGATCGCCGCCTTCCTCGAGATGAAGACGGTCTGGCACCCGATCGGCGGCTGACGATGGCGGTCGGGACCGGCGGAGGAACGCCGGGCAGGCGGACGGACGGGACGTCGGACCCGGGCGCCGTCGAACGCCGCGTCTTCGTCCACGCCACGCCACGCGAGGTCTGGGCGACGCTCCATGATCCGGCTCTCACGAACGTGCTCTTCCCCGAGGTCCGGCTGGGGCCGGCCGCGCCGCCGTGGCCCGCTGCCGCGACGACCCGGTCCGCCAAGGCGCGGCTGGGGCTGCTCCGCGACGCAGCGCGCGTCGAGAGCCTCGAGGCGCGGCCGGAATCGCGCTTCCGCGTTCGCGTGACGGGCTCCGGGTTCGACAGCGAATGGAGCTGGCGGCTCGAGCCGGTCGCCGGCGGCACGCGCGTCATCCACGCCGCGACGTTCGAACCGTTCGACCGCTGGACGGGGATCCTCGTGCGCCTCGGTCGCGCGTCGCTCGCGAGCCGGGTCGAGGCGCATCTCCGCGTGCTCAAGGAACGGGCCGAGGCCGGCCACCGCTCGGCGTCACCGACGACCTGACGCTCGCCCGGCGCCGGGCAGCCCACCGCACGGGCCGACGGCTTCGAGCGGCACATCCGATACTTCGTCCGGGAGGGGCCATGACCGCTGTCATCAAGACCGAACGCCTGACGAAGTCGTACGGCGAGCACCGGGGCATCGCCGACCTTGACCTCGAGGTCGCCCAGGGGGAGATCTTCGGTTTCCTCGGGCCGAACGGGGCGGGCAAGACGACGACGATGCGCGTCCTGCTCGACCTCATCCGTCCGACGTCCGGACGCGCCGAGGTCTTCGGCATCGAGACGACCGCGGATCCGGTCGCGATCCATCGGCGCGTCGGCTACCTGCCGGGCGAGTTCGACCTCTACGACCGCCTCACGGGATCGCAGACGATCTCGTACTTCGGCAACCTCCGCGGTGGCGTCGACAAGGCGTACGTGGCGAAGCTCATCGAGGCGCTCGACCTCGACCCCAGCCGCCGCTTCAAGGAGTACTCCAAGGGCAACAAGCAGAAGGTCGGGCTGATCGTCGCGCTCCAGCACCGGCCCGACCTGCTCATCCTGGATGAGCCGACGTCCGGCCTTGACCCCCTTGTCCAGCAGACGTTCTTCGGGCTCGTCCGCGAGGCCCGCGACGACGGCCGGACGATCTTCCTGTCGTCGCACATCATCGACGAGGTGGACCGGACGTGCGACCGCGTGGCGATCATCCGGGAGGGCCGCCTCGTCCAGGTCGACCGGATCGAGGCGATCCGGGAGCTCGCCTTCCACCACGTCGAGCTGACCTTCCCCGCGCCGGTCGCCGCGGCCGTTTTCGAAGGGCTCCCCGGCGTCAGCGACATCGACGTGGACGGGCACATCATCCGGATGCGTGTCAACGGCGCGATCGGCGCCGTCATCACGGAAGCTGCCCAGCACGGCATCGTCGACGTCGTCTCGCGCGAGCCGAACCTCGAGGATGTCTTCCTGGCGCAGTACGGCGAGCATCCGATCGACGCCGTCCCATGACCGCCGACACGCGCGTGCTCACCCGGCCGAGTCCATGGTCGCGGATCGCCGGGATCGGCACGATCTACGGCAAGACAGTGCGCGACAGCTGGCGGGCGGCACTCGTCATCGGTGGCGTCGCGTCACTCTTCATGATCGCGACGGGCGCGCCCTACGGCTTTGCCCCGGAGTTCTCGACGGTCCAGCTCCGCCAAGCTTTCATCGCCGGGCTGACCTCCCTGCCGCCGGCGATCCGCGGGCTGCTGGGCGAGCCGATCAACCTCGTGACGATGGGCGGCTTCCTGTCGTGGCGGGTCGGGAACTTCCTGCCGGTCATGCTCGGGCTGTGGCCGGTGATCGCGCTGTCGGGGACGATCGCCGGCGAGGCGGCCAAGGGCAGCCTCGATCTGCTGGCCTCGACACCGCAGGCACGCCAGACGATCGCGCTCGAAAAGCTCGGCGGTCACGTGACAGCCGTCGTCGGTTCGATGCTCCTCCTCGCCGCGGCGATCTGGCTCGTCGGCGCCAGCTTCTCGAAGCTGCCGGGTGACGAGATCCCGGCATCCGCCGCGCTCGGGCAGGTCGCGCTGTACGGCGTGATGATGCTGTTCGTGGGTGGCGTTGCGTTCGCGACCGGGCCGTGGGTCGGGCGGACCCGCGCGATGGCATTCGGACTGATCGCCCTGTTCGCGAGCTACCTCATCTACAGCTACGCGACGCTGTCACCGATCATCGATGCGCTCAAGCCGCTGTCCTTCTTCACCTGGACCGCCGGGCACCGGCCGATCGCCGGTGTCACCGATTGGCCCTCGGTCCTCGCGCTCGGTGCCGGGACGCTCGTGCTGTTCGGCATCGGGGTCGTCGGGTTCGTGGCGCGCGATCTCGGCGCCGTCTCGAACGTCGGCTGGCTCCGCCTGCCGTCGTTGCCGGCTGGGATCGCCGGTCCGTTCACGCGCCAGCTCGCCGACCGCACCGCGATCGCGCTCGCCTGGGGTCTCGGGATCGGGCTCTACGGCGCCCTCGTCGTGGCCTCCGCAGATGCCTTCACGGACATGATCGCGAAGCTGCCGCAGATCGCGGCGCTCATCAACGCTGTCTACCCGGGCCTCGACCTGACCCAGCCGTCGGCCGTGCTCCAGCTCACGTTCTTCAGCTTTGGGTCATTCATCATCGGTCTCGCTGGGGCGACCTTCCTCGCGGCATGGGCCGCCGACGAAGGCCGGCGCCGGCTGGAGGTCGTCCTGTCGCATCCGACGTCGCGTGCGCGGTGGGCGCTCCGGAGCGCCATCGGTGTGCTGGCCGCGATCGGCATCGTGGTCCTCGTCATCGCGACGATCATCGGCCTCGCGGTCGTCGCCCAGGGCGGTGATCCCGCGGCGCCGGTGGCCGGGATGGGGGTACTCGGGCTCGCAGCAGCGGCCTTCGCAGCCGTTGGGCTCGCCGTGGGCGGGCTCGTGCGGTCGTCACTCGCGGCCGGAGTCACCGGGGTGCTGATCATCGCCACGCTGCTCATCGACACGCTCGGCGCCGCGTTGCGGCTGCCCCAATGGGTCCTCGACCTGTCGCTGTACAAGCACCTGGGCCAGCCGATGGCGGGCATCTTCGACCCCGTCGGGATCGTCGTCGCCGGGGTCATGGTCCTCGGCGGGCTGGCGCTCTGCGCGATCGGGTTCACGCGGCGCGATATCGGCAGGTAACGTCCGAGGGTGGAACCCTGGGTCATCGCGCTCGTCGCCGTCTCGGCGGTCCTCCATCTCGCCTGGAACGTCCGACTCAAGACGGCCGGAGATCCGCTCCGGGCCGCCACGATCGGGATGGTCGCAGCGTCTGTCGGGATCGTGCCCCTCGGGGCGGCCGTGTGGCTGTCGCAGGGCCGGCCAGCGCTGCCACCAGAGGGTCTCGCGCTCGGGCTGGCATCCGGTGTGGTCGAGGCCGCCTACTTCATCTTCCTGTCGGCGGCGTACCGGCGAGGCGACCTGTCGGTCGTCTACCCGCTCGCTCGCGGCACCGCACCGCTGTTGGCGGTCGTGATCGGGGTCGTCGTCTTCGGCGAGCGGCTCGGCGTCGCGGGGTCGGTGGGGGTCATCGCTCTTCTCGCCGGGTTCCTCGTCCTCCAGCGCCCGTGGCGCGCGTTCGCGCTCGCGCGGTCGGGTGAGGGAAGCGCGCGGAAGGCGGCCTGGGATAGCGCGGTCCTCTTCGCGCTCGCGACGGGCGTGATGATCGCGACCTATACGGCGATCGACCGGGCAGGGACGCGCCTCATCGACGTCCTCACCTACGCCGCGATCCTGTGGGCGACCTCCGCGGTCGTCCTGCTGGCATGGGTCGCGTTCGCCGCCGGCGGCGATCTGCTGCGCTATGGACCGGCGGCGGCTCGGCGGGCGGCCGTGGGCGGCTGGCTCACGCTGGCTGCCTACATCTGCATCCTCGTCGCGCTCAGCGTGGCGCCGCTGTCGGGAGTCGCACCCTTGCGCGAATCCGCGACTGTCTTCGCGGCCGCCTGGGGGTCAGTCCGGATGGGCGAGGCGACCGACCGATCCGAGGCAATCCGGCGCATAGGGGCGTCGGTGCTGATCGTCGGTGGCGCGCTGCTGCTGGCGGTCGGGGACTAGGGGAGGCGCCGCCCTCGGACCTGGACCGCGGGCGCTCCGCACCACTTCGTGAGCGCGTCGGCGAGGCCGGCGTCGGTGCCTTCTCCCACCCACGCCACGTAGCCGTCCGGCCGGATCAACACCGCGGTCGGTGCCGGCACGTTCCCGATGACCGGAAGGTCCCACGAACCCGCATACGTCGCGTCGACCCGCCGGACGTGGTCGGCCCACGCGGTGCCCTGGACGTCGAACCCGGCACCGAAGACCATCATCACCGGCCGTGCCTCGTGCAGCAGGCTGAAGGCCCGGACCGACCCATCTGCCGTGACCAGATCGAGATCGGGCATCCGGCGTCCCAGGAGCGGATGCCCTTCGCCGAGGTCGTAGTGGATGTCGAGGCCGGACAGCATCCCGGCCAGCCGTCTGCGTGGCTCATCCATCGCGAGAAGCTCCGACATGATCTCCCGCAACGCCGTCGTCCGTTCGTCGTCCGGCCGAAGGACGATCGATGCCATCGTGGTCCGCAACGCACGCGCCGCGACCGGATGACGCTCCGCGCCGTAGCTGTCGAGGAGCGCATCGGGCGACCACCCACGCACGACCTGGGCGAGCTTCCAGCCGAGGTTCACGGCATCCTGGACACCCAGCTGCAGCCCCTGTCCGCCGTCGGGTGGATGGATGTGTGCCGCGTCGCCCGCGAGAAGGACTCGCCCCGCGCGGTAGGTCGCTGCCTGGCGGGTGGCGTCGGTGAACGACGAGAGCGACCTCACGCTGTGCGCGCCGAAGTCGGTGCCGTACACGTCGATCAGCCCGGCGCTCAGGTCGGCGAGGGTGGGCTCCGTCGTCCGGACCTCCCGTTCGGTGACCATGACGCCGACGCGGCCGTCGTCGAGCCGACTCAGCGCATGGATGCCGATCTCGTCACGCCGGATCCCCCATTCGGGCGGTTCCTCGGTGAGTTCGACCTCCGCGATGAGGTTGCTCGTCGTCGGTTCGGATCCCGGGAAATCGATGCCTGCGGTCTTGCGGACCAGGCTGCGGCCGCCATCGCAGCCGACGAGATACGAGCTGCGGAGCGACTGACCGCCGGCGACCGCGATATCCACGCCGCCGTCGTCTTGCGTGAACCCGGTGACCTCGACCCCGTAGCGGATCCGGACGCCCAGCTCCCCGACCCAGCCCGCCAGGATCCGCTCGATGTGGCTCTGCCGGAGCGCGAGCCCGTACGGGTGTCGGGTCGGGAAGTCGCTGATGTCGAGGCGGATCCCGGCGAACCCGGCGACCTGCGCGACCTGGCCCTCGGACAGGAAGCGATCAGCGATACCGCGCTGGTCGAACACCTCGATCGTCCGCGCATGCAGGCCGCCCGAGCGCGAGCCACTGACCGCCTGACTCTCGCGCCGCTCGAGGATCGCGAGATCGACGCCTGCAAGGGCCAGTTCTGCCGCGAGCATCAGGCCCGTCGGGCCCGCCCCGACGATCACCACAGAGTGTTCTTCCATCGCCGCCTCCCACTCGATCCCGCCGTCGGCGCGCGACTCTACAGCACGACCCCGGGCTTGCGGCAAGCCCCCGGGGCCGGTGTACCCTGAGAGTGGAAGGGTCCTAGACCGCCTCGATCGGCGGCACGCGCCCGAAGACTCGCCGGCGCCCGAACTTGCTGTTCACGAGCCCGACCCCGGCCACCACCAACGCTGTCCCGAGGATGATCCGTGCGTCGATCGGCTCGTGGAGCACGAGGACGCCGAGGACGATCCCGACCGGCGGGATCACGTAGGCGATGAGTGTCGTGCGCGTCGCACCCCAGTGCGAGAAGAGGCGGAAGACGAGCAGATAGGCGAGCCCGGACCCGAAGATGCCGAGCCACAGGATCGAGAAGATCGCCTCGGTGTCGGGCGTCGCCGTCCACGGATGCTCCACGACGAGCGCGAGGACGGTGACGATGATGGCCGCGAACGACACCTGGAAGACGGCCGGGATCATCGGTGGCAGGCCGCGGACGTTCCGCCTCGAATAGACGGCGCCGACCGCATAGCTGAACGCCGCGCCGAGCAACGCGAGCTCGCCGCTGACCGACGAGTTGCCGCCGGTCAGCCCCGGGCTCGTGATGATGATCACCCCGATGAAGCCGACGATGAGGCCGACCACGCCGTTGACCCGCATCGGCTCGTCGGCGAGGAAGAGTGCCGACAGGACGATGGCGAAGAGTGGGACGGGCGACGTCAGGATGGCCGCGAGCGACGAGTCGACCGACTGCTCCGCCCAGGTGATGAGCAGGAACGGGATCGTGATGTTGACGATCGCCATGACGAGCAGATGGCCGTACATCCGCCGCTCGCGCGGCAGCGGCTGATGGGCGAGCCGGATGACGACCCACAGAAGGGCGGCCCCGACGAGCAGACGGAGTGAGACCAGAGTGAACGTCCCGAAGTCGTCGACCGCGAGCTTGATGAACAGGTAGCTCGAGCCCCACATCAGCCCGAGGGCGAGGAAGACGAGCCAGTCGACCTGGTTCGAGCGGGCGTTCATCGGGGCATCATAGCGACCGTTGGCCTACGCGGGTAGGCCAAGAAACCAGGGCGTGGGATGCGTCTCATGCCATCCAGAACCGGGCCCAGCCGCCAACCGTTGCACGTCACCGCCAGCGCGTCAGGATCGCCTCCCGGTCGAACATCGCCACTCCCGCGCGCAACCCGAGCAGGCTCAGGACGAGCACGATCACGGCCAGCAACAGGTACCCGACCGGACCCACGAGGAGCGTGCCGGTCGCCTGGAGCAGCGTCACCGCGATGATCGGCACGACGATGATGCCGCCGACCTGCTGGGCCACGCGTGGATCGTTCACGCGCGAGCTCACGATGACCCCGGCGACGACCGATGACAGCCCGACGGCCGGCCCGAGCACGAAGACCCCGACGAGCCAGCTCGCGTCGGTGACGACGCCGAAGAGCGCCGGCCCGTACACGAGCGAGGCGAGCGCGACGAATACCACATACGTGACCCAGCCCGCGAGCACTCCCGGGACGAGTGCCGCGATCGCCTTGCCGGCAAGCAGCTCTGACGTCCGGATCGGTGTCGCCAGGACGGGCTCCAGCGTCCGCGCCTGCTTCTCGCCGATGATCGAGAAGGTCGCGATCGACAACGGGATGTAGGCCGGCATCAGCAGGAAGAAAGCCAGGAACTGCTGGACCGCGAAGGCGCCGGCCAGCTCGGCGGCGGTGAACGCCGCCCATTCGGGGCGTTGGGCGAGGACCGATTCGGCGAGCGGTGCGGGGAGCGCGCGCTCCCCGACGACGCCGGCAAGCGCAAGCGGCGCGATGGTCAGGACGACCGGCGGGATGAGGATCGTCGACATCAGCAGGCGGTTGCGGATCGTCTCCGCCCATTCGCGGCGCAGGACGGTCGACAGGATCGCGAACCGCATCAGGTCGCCTCGCCGCGGTCGGGCCGCGCGCCCATGACCTCGAAGTAGACCTGCTCGAGCGTCGTGGCGCGCTCGTGGACGGCCGTGATGTCGGCACCGGCCGCGACGAGCGCGCGGACGAGGTCCGGTGTCACCGCCGCGGGGTCAGCGGCGACGGTGACGAGGCGATGGTCCACGGCCTCCACCGACGCGATCCCCGGCACGGCGCCGGCGGCGGCGACCAGGCGGTCCGCGGGTGGCGCCGCCAGCGCGACCTCCACGCCGCGCGCACCGACCGACCCGCGCAGCCCGGCCGGTGAATCGACCCGGAGCAGACCGCCGCGGACGAACGCGACCCGATCGCACAGCCGGTCTGCCTCATCGAGGTTGTGCGTGGCGAGGACGATCGTCCGACCCGACCGGCTCATCGACTCGATCGCTTCGCGCACGACGAACGCCGCCTCCGGGTCGAGCGCGGCCGTCGGCTCGTCGAGGAAGACGACCGACGGTTCGTGGAGCAGCGCCCGCGCGATCGCCAGCTTCTGCTTCATCCCCTTGCTGAACGTGCCGGCGACGTCGTCCCGCCGTTCCCACAGCGAAAAGAGGCGCAGGTAACGCTCGATCCGCGTCGTCCGCGTCACCGCGTCGAGCCCGTACAACCGCCCGAAGAAGTCGAGGTTCGCCGTCGCCGTGAGCTTGTCGTAGAGCCCGGGCGTCTCGGTCAGGATGCCGACCCGCGCACGGACGCCCTCGGGCTCCTCGACGACGTCGAGCCCATCGACGGAGGCGTGCCCTTCGGACGGCGCGATCAGCGCGGTCAGCATCCGGACCGTCGTGGTCTTGCCCGCACCGTTGGGTCCGAGCAGCCCT
The DNA here is from genome assembly GCA_045804485.1 of Chloroflexota bacterium. Lineage (GTDB taxonomy): Bacteria > Chloroflexota > Limnocylindria > Limnocylindrales > CSP1-4 > SPCO01. The sequence goes on along the minus strand of JBJMNA010000140.1, from coordinate 905 downwards.
AAGACCTCGCCTCGACGCACCTCGAGATCCAGGTCGCGGATGGCCCATAACGCACCGAACGACCGGCCGAGACCGGTCGCTCGGATCATCACGGGGTCGGGCGTCGCCACCACCACAGTCTGACCGAGCGTGGGACAATCGCGCTCGTGACCCATCCGTGGACCAGCCCCGAGGTGACGGGGATCGGCCGACTGCCCATGCACAGCGTCGACCATCACGAACGCCTCGAGCTCGACGGCCGCTGGCGCTTCCAGCTCCTCAGATCACCTGAGGACGCGCCGGGGACCGACTGGTCCGAGGCCGACGTCCCCGGCCTCTGGACGATGGCGGACACCTGGGACAAGCCGCACTACACGAACGTCCAGATGCCGTTCCCGGGGCTGCCACCGGAGATCCCGACGCTCAACCCGACCGGTGTCTACGAGCGCGACATCGACGTCCCGGCCGGCTGGCTCGAACCCGGTCGCCGGGTCGTCCTCCATGTCGGTGCGGCCGAGAGCGTGCTGATCGTCGAGCTAGACGGCGAGGAGGTCGGTGTCGGCAAGGACTCGCACCTCGCGTCGGAGTTCGATCTGACCGGGCGTCTTGGCGAAGGTCGCCATACGCTCCGGCTGACCGTCGTGAAATGGTCGGATGCGACGTACGTCGAGGATCAGGACGAGTGGTGGCACGGCGGCATCAGCCGGCCGGTCTACCTGTACGCGACGCGTGACGTCCATCTGGCCGACATCCGCGCGGACGCCGGCCTCACCGGCGCGGACCTGTCGATGGGCACCCTCGATCTGACGGTCACAGTCGGCTTCCCGGGGCGCGAGATCCCCCCGGGCTGGACGGTCGAGGCGACGCTCGAAGGCACGGGCGAGTCGCTGACCGCCGACGCGTCGTCAGTCGACCGCACCACCCTG
>JBJMNA010000139.1:0-5627 GCA_045804485.1 Chloroflexota bacterium | reverse complement strand
GCGTTTCGCGAGTGTGCCGTAGGCGACCTCGCGGACGAGTGCCTGGACGAATGCGTGCTGGCCGCGCGTCGGCGCGCGCGGATCTGTCTCGACGGTCAGGATCTCGCGGCGCACGAGGAGGTCGAGACGCGGCCCCAGGGTGTCCGCGGTCTCGCCCGAGATGGCCGCGAGTGCGTCGATGCTGAACGTCTGGCCGAGGACCGCGGCGTCCTGGAGGATCGAGCGATCGGCCGGTGACAACCGGTCGAGTCGCGCCGCGACGAGAGCGTGGAGCGTCGGCGGGACCTCGAGCGTCCCGATATCGGCCGCGCCGAGCGGCTGCCCGACGGCGATCAGCTTCGGCCCGTCCATCGCGAGGCGGCCGTTCGCGAGCAGCATCCGGACGGTCTCGACGGCATAGAGCGGCAGGCCGTCCGCGCGCTCGACGATGCGACCAGCGACGTCGTCCGCGATGCCCGGGATCATCCCGTCGAGCATCTCGCGCATCGCCGGATCGCTCAGCGGGTCGAGCCGCATCGAGATGGCGCCGCGCCGGTCCGTGCCCCAGCCCGGGCGCCGCTCGAGCAGCTCCGGGCGGGCGAGCGTCAGCACGAAGATCGGGCTCGCGCGGCCCCAGTCGAGCAGGTGCTCGAGGAAGTCGAGCAGCCCGTCGTCGGACCACTGCAGATCCTCGACGACGAAGGCGACGGTGCCCGTCTCCGCCAGACGCTCGAAGAAGGTCCGCCATGCCGCGAAGAGCTCCGACCGCCCTCCCGCCGGGGTGTCGCCGATGCCGAGCAGGACGAGCAGGCGCGGCTCGATCCAGCTTCGTTCGGTGTCGTCCGGGATGTGCGTGTGGAGCATCTCGGCGACGGCGGTCCGTGTCGCGTCCTCGTCCGCGCCCTCGGCGAGGCCCGCGCGGCGTCGGATCATCTCGCCGAGCGCCCAGAAGGTGACACCTTCACCGTAGGACGGCGAACGGCCGCGGTGCCACCAGACCTGCTCGACGACACCATCGAGATACTTCTCGAGCTCCCACGCCAGCCGGCTCTTGCCGATGCCTGCCTGCCCGATGAGCGACACGAGCCGTGCCCGCCGCTCACGGCCGACGGCGTGGAATTGCTCCTTGAGGAAGCGAAGCTCGTCGGTGCGGCCCACGAACGGCGGCTCGATGGCGTCCGGCCGGCGGGCACCGCCGCGATCGCCCACGACCCGGGTCGCGAGCCAGGCGGGGACGGGCGAGGACTTGCCTTTGAGCGCCTGGTCGGCGGCGGGGACGAACTCGATGGCCGCCTCCGCAGCGATCCGGGTCGCCTCGCCGACGAGGACCCCGCCCGCCGGCGCGACCGACTGCAGCCGAGACGCGGTGTTCACGAGGTCGCCGGTGACCATCCCCTGGCCTTCGGCACCGACCGTCACGGCGGCCTCGCCCGTCAGCACGCCCACACGGATCGCGAGGTCGACGCCCGCTTCGCGACCGAGCGCGGGCACCATGTCGACGAGCTCGAGGGCGGCCCGGACCGAGCGTTCGGCGTCGTCCTCGAAGGCGACCGGCGCTCCCCACATCGCCATCACGGCGTCGCCGATGAACTTCTCGATGAGGCCGCCGTAGCGCTCGACGATCACGCGTGTCCGCTCGAAGTAGCGTGCCTGGAGGTCGCGGATCGTCTCCGGGTCGCGATCGGACGAGAGGGCGGTGAACCCGACCAGATCCGCGAACAGGACCGAGACCACACGCCGTTCCGTGGCCGCGCCGCGAGGATCCGTGGCCGCGCCTGGCGCGTCCGTCGTCGCGGCTCGCGCGGTGTCCCCTGTGAGGTTCGTGCCGCATTTCCCGCAGAACCGTGCGCCGGCCGGATTCTGCGCCCCGCAGTTCGGGCAACCGCCGAGTGCCGTCCCGCATTCGAGGCAGAAGCGGCCGTCAGGCGGGTTGGTGGCGCCGCAATTCGAGCACGTCACAGTGGATGGAGAGTACCCGACGGGGCGTCGCGCACGCGTTTGCAGAACGCAACGTGCGATGGGGCGGATCCCCTCAGTCCGGCGCTGACGATACTCGCGCCACGGGGTCGGCTGCGGCCGCGTCGCCGGCGTTCGACTCCCCGTCGCGGATGATCCGGCGGAGGTCCGCGGCGCGGCCGCTCAGGTCGCGGAAGAAGTCGGTTTCGGTGATCTCGGCGACCTGCCGAGCCTGCCGGGCGTGATCGACCTCGATCCGCAGTTCGCGGACCTGTTCGCGGAGACGGGCCTCGCGCGCCTGGACCTCGCGGGCCATGCTCTCGAACCGTCGGGCAAGGACGCCCAGGGCGTCGCCGCGTTCGGCGACTGACGCGAGGTCTCCGAGGTCGCCGTCGCCAGCTTCGAGGGCCGCCGCCGCACCCGTCACCCGCGAGACCTGCTCGAGATATTCGAGCTCGAGGTCCCGGAGCCGTTTTGCCGCCAACGACGCGTCGAGCCGAGCGCGCAGGATCGACGGCTGGAAGGGCTTCGGAAGGTAGTCGGTCGCGCCCATCTCGATGCACCGCACGACGCTCGCGACATCGTCCACCCCCGAGATGATGATCACCGGGATGTGGGCGAGGTCCGGATCGGCCTTGATCGCCTCGAGCGCGGCGTACCCGTCCATGACGGGCATCACGATGTCGAGCAGCACGACGTCGATCGGACCCTCGGCGAGCCGGTCCAGCGCCTCGCGGCCGTCGACTGCCTCGATGACGTCGTGGCCCTGTTTCGCCAGCGCCGCACGAAGGACGGTGCGGTTGAGGCGCTCGTCGTCGACGACGAGGACCCTGCCGCCCGCGGTCATCGGCCGGCCCCGACCGCTTCCAGCGCCGTCCGGACGTCTTCGAACTCGGACGCGGCCTCGGCGACGCGCTCGGCGGCGCCGTCCAGGCGGCCTGCGCGGGCGTCGGTCTCGAGAGCGCGACAGAGCGTGGCCAGGTGCTCGGCTCCCATGCTCGCGCTGTTCGACTTGAGCGAATGTGCCGGCCTGACGAGCGCCTCAGCGTCGCCGGCTGTGACCGCCTCGCGCATCGCGGCGAGCTGCGCCGCGCCGTCCTCGACATACGTCGTGATCAGCTCGCGCAGGAACTCCGGGTCGCCGCCGGTCATCTCCAGGAGCCCGTCGATGGCGGCCGGGTCCACGAACTGTCGATCGTCGCTCATCGTCGCGTCACCTCACGGCACGGCTTCAACCGCGACCAGCGCGGCGGCGAGCTCGTCTGGGTGGATCGGCTTCGACACGTAGTCGTCCATCCCGGCCGCGAGACACGCGTCGCGGTCGCCCTCCATCGCGTTCGCGGTCATCGCGATGATCCGGAGCGGCCGATCGGGCCACCGGGCACGGATCCGACGCGTGGCTTCGAGACCGTCGAGCTCGGGCATCTGGACATCCATCAGGACGACGTCGTAGTCGTTCGTTTCGAGGGCGGCGATCGCCTGGAGGCCATCGCCCGCGATATCGGTCGTGTACCCCATCCGCTCCAGGAGCCGGGTCGCGAGCTTCTGGTTGACGGCATTGTCCTCCGCCAGGAGCAGCCGGAGCGGATGTCGCTCACCCATCGTCGGGTCGATCGTCCAGCGATCAGGGGCGCGTTGCGCCTGCTGGACGACGGAGCCGCTCAGGACCTGGGCGAGCGTCTCGCGCAGCGCGGCAGGCTTCACGGGCTTTGTCAGGAAGGCCGCGACGGCATCGGCGTCGCGTTCGCGCTGACCCAATGACGAGAGGACGATCACGGGCGGCGCGCCGTCGGCCCGGCTCCCGCGGATCGCGGCCGCGAGTGCCATCCCGTCGAGCTCGGGCATCCGGAGATCGGTCACCACGACGTCATAGGCCGCCCCGCCGGCGGTCGCAAGATCGCGGGCCTCGATCGGGGAGCGAGTCGCGGTGACGACCAGCCCGAGTCGCTCTAGCTGCGTCACGAGGATTCGGAGATTGGTCGCGTTGTCATCGACGAGGAGGACCCGCCGCCCGTGGATGTCGACCGGCGGCTTCGCCGCCCGGACGGTCTGATCCGCGGCGGCCGGCAGCTGGACGACGAGACGGAATGTGCTGCCCTCGCCCGGGACGCCTGTGCTGTCCGCGACGAGCGAACCGTCCATCAGCTCGGCGAGACGACGGCTGATGGCGAGCCCGAGACCCGTCCCGCCGTACTTGCGCGAGATCGAGGCGTCGGCCTGGCTGAACGACTGGAACAGCCGCCCGACCCGATCCGGCGGGATGCCGATCCCCGTGTCGTGGATCTCGAGACTGATCGCCCAGCGTCCGTGCTCATCACCGGCGGCGGGTCCCGACGCTGTCACCCCGACCGTGATCTCGCCTGTCTCGGTGAACTTGATCGCGTTCGAGAGGAGGTTGAGCACGATCTGGCGAAGGCGGCCGGCGTCGCCGATGAAGATCTCCGGGAAGTCCGGATCGAGGGAGTAGGCGAGTTCGAGCCCCTTGTTCGCGGCGATCGGCCCCATGACGTCGAGCGCGCCTTCGATCGTGGCCGCCAGCGCGAACGGATGGACGTCGAGCTCGAAGCGGCCGGCCTCGATCTTCGAGAAATCGAGGATGTCGTTGATGATCGTGAGGAGTGCCTCGCCCGAGGTATGGATCGTCTCGGTGTAGTCGCGCTGGTCGGTGTCGAGCGACGTATCGAGCAGGAGCCCGCTCATGCCGATCACGGCGTTCATCGGCGTCCGGATCTCGTGGCTCATCGCGGCCAGGAATGCGCTCTTCGCCTGGTTCGCGGAGTCGGCGTCGCGACGGGCGGCGTTGAGCTCGGTGATGTCGTGGTAGATCGCGTAGTAGCCGAGCTGCTCGCCATGGACGACGAGCGGGACGATGAGCACCTCGGCGTCGATGACCGAGCCATCCTTCCGTTTTCGCTGCCCGATCTCGTGCGCCCGGCCCTGGCGGGCTGCCTTCAACGTGAGATCGTGGCCGCCATCCCGGGGAGCGCCGTCCGCGAGGACGAGATCGTCGATGTTCCGGCCGATGGCCTCGTCGGGCTCGAACCCGAACAACGCGGTCGCGGCCGGATTCCAGCCCGAGACGCGCTCGTCGCGATCCATCGTCACGATCGCGACCGGGCTCACCTCGACGAGCGATTCGAAGTACGACTTCTGGCGGTCCAACTCCGCCGTCCGGTCCTGGACGCGCCGCTCGAGGGTCGCAACGTTCGCTCGCAGCTCCGACGTCATCTCGTCGAAGGCGACGGCAAGCGTCCCGACCTCGTCCTCCGAGTGGATCCCGGACACCGCCTCGAGGTCACCGGCGGTCACTTTGGCCGCGGTCGCTGCGAGCTGCAGGATCGGCCCGGTGACCCGTCTGGCCACGAACCAGATCCCGCCCGCGAGCAGGACGGCCGACGCCAACCCGACGAGCCCGATGACGAGCGCCAGCTGGCGGGCCGAGGCGAACGCCTCGTCCTGGCTGACCTCCGCCAGGAGCCCGGCGCCGCGATCGGCGATCCAGCGATAGACCCCGATGACGGGCACGCCGCGATCGTCGACGTAGAGACCCTGGCCCGTCTGGCCGGCCCGGACCTGGCGGATGCCGTCCGAGTCGACCGCGCCCCCCTGTCCGGCCACAGTCGCACCTTGGATGAGCCGTCCATCGGCGTCGACGAGATACGTCCGTCCCGACTCGCCGAGCCCGGTCCTCT
>JBJMNA010000138.1:0-5923 GCA_045804485.1 Chloroflexota bacterium | reverse complement strand
GGATCCAGTCCGAAGTCAAGTCCGAGATGGACAAGACGCAGCGCGAGTACATCCTGCGCGAGCAGCTGAAGGCGATCCAGCGCGAGCTGGGCGAGGACGACCCGCAGCAGGCAGAGATCAACGAGCTGCGCGACAAGGTCGAGGCCGCGGGCATGCCCGAGGAGATCAAGGCGCGCGCGATCAAGGAAGTCGACCGGATGAGCCGGATCCCGTCCGCCTCGCCCGAGGTCGGCGTCATCCGGACCTACGTGGACTGGCTGATCGGCCTGCCCTGGGACGTCGCGACCGAGGACCAGCTCGACATCAAGGAAGCCGCACGCATCCTCGATGAGGACCACTACGGCCTCGAGAAGATCAAGGAGCGCATCCTCGAGTACCTCGCGGTGCGCACGCTCGCGGACGAGATCCGCAGTCCGATCCTCGCCTTCGTCGGGCCCCCCGGCGTCGGCAAGACATCGCTCGGCAAGAGCATCGCCCGCGCGATGAACCGCAAGTTCGTCCGGATGAGCCTCGGCGGCATCCATGACGAGGCCGAGATCCGCGGCCATCGGCGCACCTATATCGGCGCGCTGCCCGGTCGCATCATCCAGAGCATCAAGACCGCCGGCTCGAACAACCCGGTGTTCATGCTCGACGAGGTCGACAAGATCGGGATGGACTTCCGGGGCGACCCCAGTTCGGCCCTGCTCGAGGTCCTCGATCCGGAGCAGAACAGCACGTTCCAGGACAACTATCTCGAGGTGCCCTTCGACCTCTCGAAGGTGCTCTTCGTGGCGACCGCCAACCTGCTCGACCCGATCCCGCCGGCCCTGCGTGACCGGATGGAGATCGTCCACCTGCCCGGCTACACCGAGCAGGAGAAGATCGAGATCGGGAAGCGGTTCCTCATCCCCAAGCAGATGCACAACCACGGTCTGGCGGCCAAGAACATCCAGATCACCGACGAGGCCATGACCGAGCTCGTCCGGTCCTACACCCATGAGGCGGGCGTCCGGAACCTCGAGCGCGAGATCGCCAACGTCATGCGCAAGGTCGCGCGGCAGGTCGCCGAGGGACGGAAGCGCAAGACGATCATCGACCCGAAGAAGCTGGCCGACCTGCTCGGTCCACAGCGGTTCGAATACGGCGAGCTCGAGGCTGAGGATCAGACCGGCTCTGCGATCGGTCTCGTCGTGACCGAGGTCGGCGGCGATGTCGTCGCCATCGAGGTCACAAGGATGGAAGGCCGAGAGGACTTCATCCTGACCGGACAGCTCGGCGAGGTCATGCGCGAGTCGGCACGGGCCGGCCTCTCGTGGACCCGGGCGCACGCCCGCGAGCTCGGCATCGAGCGCGAGGTGTTCGAGAAGAACACCCTGCACATCCACGTGCCGGCCGGTGGCATCCCCAAGGACGGTCCGTCCGCCGGGATCACGATGGCGACAGCGATCGTCAGCGCGCTCACGAGCATCCCCGTCCGCAAGGACGTCGCGATGACCGGCGAGATCACCCTCCGCGGTCGGGTCCTCCCGATCGGCGGGCTCAAGAGCAAGATCCTCGCCGCGCACCTCGCGGGCGCGAAGACGGTCATCCTGCCGCGCAAGAACGAGAAGGACCTCCGGGACATCCCCGACGAGATCCGCAAGTCGATGAAGCTCGTCCTCGTCGACTCGATGGACCAGGTGCTCGAGGCCGCGCTCCGGCGCAAGCCCCGCGCCCTCGTCGTCGAGCCCGCGAAGATCGTCAAGGGCGGCGACCCGCTCGATCCTGAGCCGGCCAAGGAGCCGACGGTCCGCCGTCGCGACTTCCCGCCCACGGATCAGCCGCCGGTCGTCGTCCAAGAGCGCTAGTCGGAGGCCCGCCGTGGCTGCGGGGCTGGACTACAAGGACTATTACGCGGTCTTGGGGGTTCCCAAGACCGCGTCTGCGGCTGAGATCAAGAAGGCGTTCCGGAAGCTGGCTCGCCAGCATCATCCCGACGCCAAGCCCGGCGACACCGAATCGGACCGCCGGTTCAAGGAGATCAACGAGGCGAACGAGGTCCTGAGCGACCCCGATCGCCGGAAGCAGTACGACGAGCTCGGCGCCAACTGGGAGTCGATCAGTCGACGCTCGGGCGGCGGTGCCGGCCAGGCCGGTCAGCCGTTCGGGTTCGGTGGTGCCGGACCCGCTGGCGGGAACGTCCGGTACGAGTTCAGGACCGCCGGCGATGCGGGCGAGTTCTCCGACTTCTTCCGGATGTTCTTCGGCGGCGATGCGGCCGCCGGCGCGGCCGGTCAACCCGCCGGTCGGGGGACGCGCCCGACGGGCGGCATGGGATTCGAGGACATCCTCGCCGGGATGGGCATCGACGGTCGTGCCGCCGCCGGTCAGCCGCCCCGGTCGGCCCCACCGGCGCCGCCCGTTCGGCATGAGGCGACCGCCGAGCTCACGCTCGCCGAGGCATACCACGGCACGACCCGGCTGCTCGACGTCGACGGCAAGCGGCTCGAGATCACGATCCCGCCTGGTGCCGACGACGGCACGAGGATCAAGCTTTCGGGCAAGGCGCCGGGCGGCGGCGACATCGTCGTCATCACCCGGATCCTTCCCGACAAGACGTTCACCCGCCGGGGCACCGACCTCGAACGGGACCTCATCGTGACGCTCGAGCAGGCGCTCCTTGGCGCGGAGGTCACGGTCGAGACCCTCAAGGGCCGAGTGCTCCTGACGATCCCGGCCGGGACCCAGCCCGGCCGGACCTTCCGCCTGCGCGGCCAGGGGATGCCGAGATTCAGGGGGAGCGGCCACGGCGATCTTCTCGTCAAGGCGAAGGTCGTCCTCCCGACCGATCTCTCCGAGGAGGCGCGAGCAGCCGCTCGAGCCTTCTTTGCAACGCTCAACCAAACCGACCCACGCTAGGGAATTCCGATCATGCAACTCGACCGATTCACCCAAAAGGCCCAGGAGGCCATCCTCGAGGCCCAGGCACTCGCCCAGCGCCTCGACAGCCCGATCCTCGACGCGGAGCACGTCCTGTCGGCGCTCCTCGAACCCGACGACGGGATCCCCGCCGAGACGCTGCGGCGCCTCGGGGTCGACCTGCCGGGGTTCCGCGGCGAGCTCGCGGCCATCCTCGCGCGGCGCGCGCGCATCCAGGGCGGCTCGCTCTCGATGGATCCGCGCGCCAGGCGCGTGGTCGAATCCGCCCAGGCAGAGGCACGCCGTCTCGGCGATGACTACGTCTCGACCGAGCACTTGCTGCTCGCGATCGCCGAGGTCGGCGGCGAGGGCCAGGCTCTTCTCGAGCGTCACGCCGCTGGACGCGAGGCACTCCTCCAGGCGCTCCAGAGCGTCCGCGGCGGCCAGCGCGTCACCTCGCAGAACCCGGAAAGCACCTACGCCGCGCTCGAGAAGTACGGCCGTGACCTCACGACCGAGGCGCGCGCAGGCAAGCTCGACCCCGTCGTCGGCCGCGACGACGAGATCCGTCGTGTCATCCAGGTGCTGAGCCGACGCACCAAGAACAATCCGGTGCTCATCGGCGAGCCCGGCGTCGGCAAGACCGCCATCGCCGAAGGGCTCGCCCAGCGGATCGTGCGCGGCGACGTGCCCGAGGGGCTCAAGGACAAGCGCGTGGTCTCGCTCGACCTCGGTGCGCTCATCGCCGGCGCGAAGTTCCGGGGTGAGTTCGAGGAGCGGCTCAAGGCCGTGCTCAAGGAGATCAAGGACTCCGAAGGCCGCGTCATCCTGTTCATCGACGAGCTCCACACGGTCGTCGGTGCCGGCGCGGCGGAGGGCGCGATGGACGCGTCCAACCTGCTGAAGCCCATGCTGGCGCGCGGCGAGCTCCACACGATCGGAGCGACGACGCTCGACGAGTACCGCAAGCACATCGAGAAGGACGCGGCGCTCGAGCGGCGCTTCCAGCCGGTCCTCGTCGACCAGCCGACGGTCGAAGAGACGATCTCGATCCTGCGCGGCCTCCGCGAGCGGTACGAGGTCCACCATGGCGTCCGGATCACCGATTCGGCACTCGTCGCCGCGGCGACGCTGTCGGATCGCTACATCACGGAGCGTTTCCTGCCCGACAAGGCGATCGACCTCGTCGACGAGGCTGCGTCGCGCCTGCGGATGGAGATCGACTCGATGCCGATCGAGATCGACGAGCTCGAACGCCGGCGGATCCAGCTCGAGATCGAGCGGGAGGCGCTCCGCAAGGAGACCGACGACGCGTCGAAGGCGCGGCTCGAGGCGCTCGAGAAGGAGCTGGCCGACATCGAGGAGCAGGTCGGCGCGATGAAGCAGCGCTGGGAGGCGGAGAAGACCGCGATCTCCGCGATCCGCGCGACGAAGGCCGAGCTCGAGACGCTGACGACGAGGATCGAGCAGGCGGAGCGCGAAGCGGACTACGCGACGGCTGCCGAGCTGAAGTACGGCACGCTCAAGGAGCTGACCGACCGCATGACCGAGCAGGAGACGGCGCTCGCCGGCCTCCAGGGGCCGGGTTCGCTGCTCAAGGAGGAGGTCACGGCCGACGACATCGCAGAGATCGTCGCCGCCTGGACCGGCATCCCCGTCAACCGGTTGATGGAAGGGGAGACCGCCAAGCTCATCCAGATGGAGGACCGCCTCCACGAGCGCGTCGTCGGGCAGGACGAGGCGATCGCTGCGGTCTCCGATGCTGTCCGGCGGGCACGGGCCGGGCTCAAGGACCCGCGCCGTCCGATCGGCTCGTTCCTGTTCCTCGGCCCGACGGGCGTGGGCAAGACCGAGCTCGCGCGGGCGCTCGCACAGTTCATGTTCGATGACGAGACGGCCCTCGTGCGGATCGACATGAGCGAGTACATGGAGAAGTTCGCGGTGTCCCGGCTCGTCGGCGCTCCGCCCGGCTACGTGGGCTACGACGAGGGCGGCCAGCTGACCGAGGCCGTTCGGCGGCGTCCGTACCAGGTCGTCCTGCTCGATGAGATCGAGAAGGCGCACCCGGACGTCTTCAACGTGCTCCTCCAGGTCCTCGACGATGGCCGGCTGACCGACAGCCAGGGCCGGACCGTGGACTTCAAGAACACGATCATCATCATGACCAGCAACATCGGCTCGGCCGCGATCGCCGCGAGCGGCGCTCGAAACGGTGACGCGGCGTACGAGGAGATGAAGCGCCAGGTGACCGACACGCTCGGTGCGCACTTCCGGCCGGAGTTCCTCAACCGGGTCGACGAGATCATCGTCTTCCACGCGCTGACCGAGGCCGACCTCGAGCGGATCGTCGACCTGTTGGTCGCCGACCTCACGGCCCGGCTGGCGACGCAGGACATCGTCCTCGAGCTGACGCATACGGCGCGCGAGCTGCTCGTGCGTGAGGGAACGGATCCGGCGTTCGGCGCGCGGCCACTGAAGCGGACGATCCAGCGCTTCGTCGAGAACCCGCTCGCGCGGTCGATCGTGGCCGGCGAGTTCAAGCCGGGCGACCGGATCACGGCCGATGCCGACCGGGTCACGGGCACGCTCGTCTTCTCGACCGCGACGGCGACGGTCGTGACCGAGAACGCGCCGAAGCGCGACGCCCGGTCACGCCGGGTGGACCCGGTCGCGCGGCTTCCCGGGGGCGACCGGGTCAACTAGGGTCGGGTCCGGCCAGGCGCCGCGTATCCTCCGGCGACGATGCGCTACGAGGAGCTGCTGCGACGGCTCGACGACCTGCCCGAACCGCTGCCTCCGCCCGCCGCCGTCCTGATGCCCGTGCTCGTCGGGGGCGAGGAGCTGCCGCGATCGCGGACACCGCCGGGTGGCCGTGCCGGGCGCCCGGCCGCGGTCCTCGTCCTGCTCTATCCCGACGAGGTCGGCGTCGCTCGCGTCGTCCTGACCGAGCGAGCCAGTCGTGACGGCCATCACAGCGGCGAGGTGAGCTTCCCCGGCGGCAAGGCCGAGCCCGAAGACGCGGATCCGGCCGCGACGGCGCTGC
>JBJMNA010000137.1:0-4568 GCA_045804485.1 Chloroflexota bacterium | reverse complement strand
GACTGACCGGGCGCGCAGCCACCTATCCGATACAATCCCGGCTCGTCCACCCGACCGCACCCAAGGTAGACATGCCAGGTACCGAACGGACCCTCGTCCTCGTGAAGCCCGACGGCGTCCAGCGCCAGCTCGTCGGACGGATCCTGTCCCGATATGAGGAGCGAGGCCTCAAGCTCGTCGGGTTGAAGCTCGTCCAGGTCGATCGCGACCTCGCCGAACGCCACTACGACGTTCACCGCGCGAAGCCGTTCTTCGAGGGGCTCGTCGAGTTCATCATCTCGGCCCCGCTGGTGGCCCTCGCCTTCGACGGCCCGAACGCGATCGCGGTCGTCCGCGCCATCAACGGCGCCACGAGGCCGCACGAGGCGGCGCCAGGGACGATCCGTGGTGACTTCGCCCTCGAGACCGCACAGAACATCGTCCATGCGTCGGACAGCCCCGAGGCCGCGGCAAGCGAGCTCGCGCTCTGGTTCCGGCCCGAGGAGCTGCTCGACTACGACCGTGACGTCGACCGCTGGGTGCTCGCGCCCAACGGGTAGTCACGGTCAGGGCTCGACGGACTCCGTCGGCGGCGGCTCGCCGGAGTCGATCGGCGAGACCGTCTCGCCCGGGATACCCACACTCGGCGGCAGACCGGCCGCGGCCTCCGGGCCACCGAACCCGCCCGCCGATGTGGCGAGCGCGAGCAGCGCGAGCAGGACAGCGACCGTCGCGGTCGTGAAAGCGCGGTTCACCTCCCAGCCCCCGGCGACCCATGCCCGAAGCCCGGAGGCGCCGCGGTCGGGAACCGCCAGCCTCGGCATCCACGTGCCGACGGGGTCCACGACCCGATCGGGGCGACCGAGACCGATCGCGGCAAGCCGTCCGTAATAGGCGAGCGGCAGCAGCGTCGCGAGCAGGACGATCCCGGACAGCGGCGGCTCGAGGGCCATGTCGACGATGGACGTCCGCGCATCGAATGCGACCAGCCCCGGGAACCCGACCGAGGCGATGACGACGAGGACGAACGCGACCGCGAGCGGAGGCGAGCGCCAGGCCCAGCCGCGCAGGTCGGCGATCCGGCTCGTCCAAAAGCCGGCCCTCACGCCCGCGACCCATCCGGCGAACGCGCTGCGCGCGACGATGAACACGAGGATCCACATCCGCGCGGGTGCCCATGCCTCGGGTTCGAGCGTCGCGAGCGCGAGCATGACGACGCCCGCATCGCCGACGATCGAGTATCCGAGCACGTGTTCGAGGTCGTCCTGGACGAATGCCGCGATCGCGGCGAGGACGATCGACGCGACCGCGATCCCGAGGACGAAGACGCGCGCCGACCCGACGTCGACGAGGAGCGGGGCGACCGAGGCGTCGATCCAGGCCAGCGCGACGACCGCGAGCGCGGCCGGCGCAACGGCAGTCAGGAACGGCAGGGAGGTCTCCGGGACGACATCGGTCAGGCGCGCCGCCCAGAGGTGGAACGGGATGGCGCCGAAGCGCATCGCGACCGCGACCGCGAAAGCGAGGTATGCGAGGCCGAAGACGACCGGCTGGGCGGCCAGCTGGCTGAGGTCGCGACCGAACCACGCGGTCGCCGCGATCGCGAGCGCACCGGCGACGACGACGGCGCGCGTCTCGCGGATCCCGATCGTAGCGCCCGCGCGACCGTTCCCCGGGATGAGCGTGACCAGGACCCCGAAGAGCCCGCCCGCGGTCGCGACGAGGACCGCCGCGCGCGGATCGACGAGGGCAAGGGTGAGCCCGGACGCGCCGAGGATCGCAAGCGTCACCGCCGGCGCGTCACGTCGGGAGCCGCCCGCGAGCCCGGACACTGCGAGCCCGAGACCGACCAGCGAGCCGAGGATGAGGAACAGCCGCAGGTACGGCGTCGTCGCGACCCCGCCGCCGCCGATCTCGATCGTCTGCGCCGGATCCATCACGACCGCGGCGACGAGCGCCGCGCCGAGGCCGATCACCCCGAGCGCCGTCCGCGCGCGGACGTCACCGCGAGCGACGGCGGCGAGTCCAGCGAAGACGAAGGCGACGACCACGAAGACGAGGACGCTCATCGCGGCTCGGTCGGATGGGCCTCGGAGGCGTGGCTCGTCCGCATCGGCGTCGATTCGCTCATCTCGAAGCCCATCCCGCCATCCGACCGAGCGGCCACGCCGAGGATGGCGATCGCGCCGCCGAGCGCTGCGACAACGCCGGCCGTGACGAGCTGTTCGAGAGCCTCCGGCGTCCCGCCGAGCTGGGTCCGGATGAGGAGAGCGCCACTGAGAAGAAGCACGAGGCCGATCCCGACGCGCAGGATGTCGCGCCCGGTGACGACCGGCAGGACAGCCAGCGCCGCGAGGGCGAACCCAGCCGCGGCCGCGAGATCGGGACCGGCCGCCGGCGCCCCGAGCCCGTGGCTGCCGAGTCCGACCACGGCCGCACCGACGGCCACGAATGCGTCGGTCGGCCAGCCCACGAGCGAGCCGCCCGTCCGGACCCGGTGGCCGCGCGCGGCGACCCACAGCAGATAGCCGGCGAGGACCGCCGCGACCAGCCGGGCCGCCAGGGCGAGCGGCTCGGGGAGAGGGTCGGCGAGGACCGGCACGCCGACCATCACCACGACCAGCCCGAAGATGGCGGTGCGCGCGTTCCGGGCGGACCCGGCCACCACGGCCCCGACCACGACCGCGAGCGCGACCCCTGCGAGGGCCGGGTTCACGGCTCCCGGCTCATGGGCCCGCGGAAGGCAGCCCCGGGTAGGTCGGTGTCGGAAGGATGCCGAAGGTGTCGAGCGGCCAGTACCGCAGCCACGCGCGGCCGATCACCTGGGAGACGGCAACCGGCCCGAAGGTCCGCGAATCCTCCGAGTTCATCCGGTGGTCGCCCATCAGGAAGACGTCGCCCGGGGCGATCGTCCATTTGTGCTCGTCGCCCTGGACCGTCGTTTCCTGTGGTGGGGCGGATGGCGGTTCCGCGTAGAGATACGGTTCCTGGATCTCGGTGCCGTTGATGAAGACGTGCCCATCGCGGATGTCGACCGTGTCGCCACCGAGGCCGATGACGCGCTTGATGAACGGCGTCCCGTCCTCCTGGACCCAGTCCGGAGGCGGAGTGAACACGACGATGTCACCGCGCTTGTAGGTGTCGAAGCGGGGGGTGAGCTTGTCGACGAGCACGTATTGCTCGGGCTCCAGCGTGTGCTGCATCGACCTCTGCTGCACCTTGTACGGCTGCGCGACGAACGTCTGGATGACGAAGAAGATGATGAGGGTGAGGGCCAGTGTCTCCGCGATCTCGAGGAGACAGCCGAGCATCGGGCGTCGCTGGGGGGTCACAAGAGGCGCAGTATAGGGGCTGGCCCCGGCAGCCGCCGGAGCCCTCCCGCCGATGCATAACAAGGTTGCGAAACGGGTTTGACCCGACTTCTCACGCCTTGTTACACTCGCGCCGGCCTGCAAGGTCCCAGCCCCAATCGGATACCCGACGGGACCGTTCGAGCCGCTCTCCCAGGTTCGCCGTCCGAGTGGCGCCGCGCGCGTTGCTCGACCGGCGATCGACAGCCCACTCGAGGAGGACCGCACAACCTGATGGATGCCCGTTCGCTCCAGCTGATCATCCTGCCGGCCGGGATCATCGCCATCCTGTTCGCCATCTACCTGGCCAGGGACGTGCTGTCGCGCGACACCGGGACACAGGCCATGCAGGACGTGGCCGGCACCATCTATGAGGGTGCCGTCGCCTTCCTGCGTCGCCAGTACACGACGATCGGCATCCTGGCTCTGGTCGGGGCCGTGGTCATCGGCGTCGTCATCGGCCTCGTGGAGTCCGCGGAAGTCGCCGACGTCCCGAAGCTCGCCGGCCTGCCGATCGGTGTCATGACCGGGTTCGCGTTCATCGTCGGTGCCGCCTGCTCGATGGCCTCGGGCATCATCGGCATGCTCATCGCTGTCAAGGCCAACGTCCGGACGGCATCCGCGGCGCGCCGCAGCCTCGTCGAGGCCGTCCAGGTCGCGATGCGGGGCGGCGCCGTCTCGGGCTTCCTGGTCGTCGCGCTGTCGCTCCTCGGCGTCTGGGGCATCTTCACCTTCTATTCGACCTTCATCGGCGAAGTCACCGTCGCGGAGGCACCGTTCCTCATCGTCGGCTTCGGCTTCGGCGCCTCGTTCGTCGCCCTCTTCGCGCAGCTCGGCGGCGGCATCTACACCAAGGCCGCCGACGTGGGGTCGGACCTCGTCGGCAAGGTCGAGAAGGGCATCCCGGAAGACGACCCTCGCAACGCCGGGGTCATCGCCGACCTCGTCGGCGACAACGTCGGCGACTGCGCCGGCCGTGGTGCCGACCTGTTCGAATCGACCGCCGCCGAGAACATCGGCGCGATGATCCTGGGCGTCGGGGTCTACGCCATCGCCGCAGCGGCCGGCTGGCCGAACCCGCAGGCCTGGATCTTCTTCCCGCTCGTCGTCCGGGCGTTCGGGCTGCTCGCGACGATCGTCGCGATCTTCTTCGTTCGCGGCAACGAGGACGAAGACCCGATGAACATGCTCAACCGCGGCTACTGGGTGACGACCCTGTTGTCCGTCGTCGGCCTGTTG